>QIBA01000056.1 GCA_003225175.1 Acidobacteriota bacterium | reverse complement strand
TGGTGGATGTACTATCTTGGAACTGCGTCCGACAAGCGCGACTACATGGGATTGGCATTCTCCGGGGATCTGCTTCATTGGAGCGATGCGACAGCGCAGCCGGTGCTGCCTCGCCGAGCCGGTGCATTCGATTCGAGAGTTATGGAACCTGGTCCGCCGCCGATCGTCACCGATGCTGGAATCCTACTTATCTACAACGCTGCTGACGATAAGCTGGTGTACACCACGGCGTGGGCTCTGTTCGACAAGACTGATCCGAGCAAGCTGATCGCGCGAGCAGAAACGCCGTTCCTGCGCCCGCAAACCGACTGGCAGCGCGTAGGTCAGGTTCCTAATGTGGTATTCACGGAAGGCATGGTGAAAGACAAAAGCAAAGACGAGTGGTGGATCTACTATGGCGGCGCCGACAAGTACATTGGAGCCTCGCGAATTCGAATCTCGATCACACATTAGTCCTGACGCAAGACCACGTCGATTCGGGTGCTCCCCCGCCCGGATTCGAGTTTGTGCTATTTGCGCGCAACGTCCAACATGGATTCAAGATTGTGGAAGCATTCCTGAATCACTTCCTCTACGGACTTTCCATTGGTATCGATCGACGCATCGGCTCTTCTGTACAGCTCGTCGCGCTCCGCGAGAATGCGTTCTAAATCCGACATTGCTTCGGCACTCTGCGCCATGGGCCGTATGTCGCCTTGCGCAATCACACGGGACATGTGGTCCTGCGGCGTAGCCCGAAGCCAGATCGTGTAGCAGCTCGTGAGCAGCAGGTCATATGTAGAGGGTTCCGACACCAGACTGCCGCCGGTTGCGACGATAAATCTCTGCTGCGTGCTCAGCAGGTTGTCCAGGCAGCGTCGTTCGAATCGTCGAAATCCGCTCTGTCCGTAGAGGTCGAAGATCATGCTTAGGGAGATGCCGCTGGTCTGTTCAATCAGCCCATCGAGCTCGAAGAAAGGCAGCTCCAATTTCCTGCTAAGGAGCTTGCCGATAGTAGATTTTCCGGCGCCGCGAAGACCAATGAGCGCGATGCGATGACGGCGATCATTCTCACTCCTCTTTTTGCCGAATCGCTGGAATAGAAGCTCTTGTGCCTCGCGCAACTCAAGCGGCTCCAGTCGCTGCAGAAGACTCAGAGCGCGTTCCATTTCGACAGAATGTTCGTGTGCGCCGGGCAGCATAGCCTCAAGCGACAGATTGAGCGCCTGCGAAATCTGCCGTAGGATCAGCACCGAAGCGTTCCCGGTTCCGCTCTCGAGTTGCGCGAGAAATCGCTCCGAGACGCTGGAGTCGGTGGCCAGCATCTTTCGCGTCATCCCGCGGCGCGCACGGGCTGCGCGAACATTCTCGCCCAATAAACGCAAGTATTCGGAGTCGCTCTGCTCTGGCGGTTTAGTCTCCGGTCGACCGGTTGGTTGCACCAGCTCCGTTCCGTAGTGGGACACTCTACTCATTGCAACAGCTCAAAATGGACGTCGGCAATAACGTCGCGTAAGGGAATTCTTTTCGCTTCAGCAAGACTTGAGATCGCGGCTAAAGCATTCCATCCTGATCCACACGACAGTATTTTGACGTCCTCAAACGGATATTGATCCTCGACAACAACAAATTGTGCAGCCTGCAGCTCTTTCAACAGCGCATACATGGATTCAACATCCAGGCCTGTGGATTCGTACAGCTCAGGAAGGTAAGCAACATCGGTCCTCCGATCCTGCCCGCGTCCGTGGTATGCCATCTCTGCGATGTGCACGAGAAGCTTGCGAGCACGTTCTGAAATGGAACGAAGCCGTGCCGCGAAGTTGCGCAGATCGTCCAAATGAATGGAGCACTCTGACGTCGTCGTGGCTGACAGTACGTGGTCAGTATTGAGACTGTTCTGTGTCATCGTTATCAAGATCTGTAGTCCGGAGTACCGAGCGCTCTCGCCCGACGAACTGTGAAAATCTGTTGTGACTCGCGCGTTGTACAGCAACTTGCATCTCGTACGCCGGCGAGGGCTGCTAGCAGCGAGAAGCCAGTAGCGACTCGCTAGTTAAACCTCACATACTCGAAGTCAATTGGTTTGCCGTTGATTCCGCGAGCGGGTGGGGCGATCCAGTTGGCGAACTTGCCCGGTTCGACCACCTGCCCCATAAGCGATTGGATGTATTGATGGTCGCTCTCCGAGGGCATCCAGTTGTCGCGCTGTCGATTCCAGTCAGCTTCGGGGATTACCTGACCGTCTGGACTGATAAATTGTCCAGCGAAGTTCCCAATCTTACGGTGAAAGCCCATGTGCGGCAGCTTGAACCGAAATGGGATTCCCAACTGTTCGGGAATGCGGTTCCACCGATTGAGCCCGCCCTGAATCTCATCTATATAGTCGTCACGCAAACGAGCGTTGAGCGCGGTCAGCGCGGGAACCCGCTTCTCGATGATTTGGCCCTTCTCCATGTCGAGCACCTTGTAGTCATCGGAAGCAAGCCGGTGGTCGTCGCTGCGCTTGCCTTCCTCATAGCGGCCTTTCAAGCCGGTGGTGTAATAGGTAGCGGCGTTTGAAGAAATGTCCGAGCCGAACAGATCGAGCGTCACGCTGTAGTGGAAGTTCACAAACTTCTGCAGCGTGTACAGATCGATTACTCCGAACTGGCGTCCCTCGTTGGGATCACTGAGGCCATGTTGCTTCATTAACTCACAGGTGCGTTGCACCGTGCGAGCGACTCCCGACTCGCCGACAAACATGTGGTGCGCCTCTTCGGTCAGCATGAAGCGGCAGGTGCGCGAGAGCGGATCGAATGCTGACTCCGCGAGCGACGACAGTTGGAACTTACCGTCGCGATCGGTGAAGAAAGCAAACATGAAGAATGCGAGCCAGTGACGGGTCTGCTCGTTAAAGGCCGTGAGAATACGCGGATTATTCGTATCGCCCGAGCGGCGCTCGAGCAAGTACTCGGCTTCTTCGCGCCCATCTTTCCCGAAATAGCGATGGAGAAGGTAGACCATCGCCCATAGATGTCGTCCCTCTTCGACATTCACTTGGAAAAGATTGCGCATGTCGTAGAGCGAAGGTGCAGTTTTTCCGAGCAGGCGCTGTTGCTCTACCGATGCCGGTTCGGTGTCACCTTGCGTAACAATGATGCGGCGCAATGTCGAGCGATATTCGCCGGGAACGTCTTGCCATGCGGCCTCGCCTTGATGATCGCCAAAATGGATCTTGCGATTGTCATCGCGGGGAACCAGAAATATGCCCCAGCGATACTCGGGCATGCGTACGTAGCCGAAGTTAGCCCAACCGTCTTTTTCCACGCTGATGGCGGTGCGCAAATAGACCTGAAGATCCGAAGTGCTGGCCGGGCCAGTGTCGTTCCACCAGCCAAGGAATGCCGGCTGCCAGCGCTCCAGCGCGCGCTGCAACGTGCGGTCGCTGGCGAGGTTGACGTTGTTGGGGATCAGTTGTGCGTAATCGATGTTCATTGCGACATCTCCGACATGGATCCGCCCGGATCCACGTTACACCCGCTCCCAGTTGAACTTTGCTTTGTTCCCACTTCCGTACACCTTCAACGCTCCGGTCTGTCCAACTGCGTTCGGACGGATAAAAATCCAGTTCTGCCATGCCGAGAGGCGACCGAAGATTCGCGTGAGCATCGATTCGGGCTGAGCGAAGCGAAGATTGGCTTCGAGACCGGTGAGTGCATCGGGTGAGAGCGCCACGCGAGATTCGATCGCCAGGCGAAGCTCGGCGGGCCAATCCAGATCGTCGGGAGCGGCGGTTATTAAACCTGCTTCAGCGGCTTCCTCCGCAGAAACCTTCTTGCCGATCAGAGCACGCAGAGCTTCGATCTTCTTCTGGTCACCATAGAACCGCGAGATCAGTCGCGGTACTCCACTGACTGATTCCAACAGGCAGCATCGGGAGACGTCCGCCGCGGCGGACTGCGTCTCTACATCCCGGCATAAGTCGAAATTAATCTCCGACAGCGCGATGAACGTGCCTTCAGGATTATCGGAATTGTTCAGCATGTAGCTGCGATCGGCGGCTAAAGCCAGCTCGAACAACGTTCCGGCAAAGCAGGAGCCCTCTTCAATGACGGCATACATCGATCGGGAAGCGACATCGAGCCGCGCGAGAGTGCGACGCAGCATACTGATCACCTCCCGGACGAACCAGTTACCGCGATGTTTAATCAGTTGACGATCGATCTCGAGCACCGCGTCCGCATTGCCGCTGGTTTTTAAAATCCACAGACCAAGTCCAAGTTCATTAGTGCGCAGGCTCAGAATGGCATCGTCGAGCTCACGGGCCATCTGCAGCGGCCACCAGCTCGCGCCTGCTTGCTTGATTTCAGAAAGGGATTTCGCGGTAACCGATTGCGGAGCACGAACCGCAATCGTCGCGCTGCGTCCCTCAGGATCGAAAGTCACATCGACGTGCTCATAGTGATAGCCGTGGTCGTCGACGCTGCGCTTGAGCGGCGTGAGTTCCACTCCGCTCTCGTTTTGCGGACGGTCGCTGTGCGCGGCCAGTTCCTGGGCGCGCTTCTGGATATGGTCATTCCACTGCGCCGGTTTCACGACCTCATCAACCAGCCGCCAGTCTTTTGCTCGCTGGCCTTGAATGCCTTCCGGCACCGTACAAAAAATGTCTGCAAGATCGCGGCGGACTTTGCGCTTATCGGTTACACGCGTCAGCCCTCCCGTTCCGGGAAGGACGCCCAGCAGCGGAACCTCAGGCAGGCTCACGGCTGAAGAACGATCATCGATCAGAATGATCTCGTCGCAGGCAAGGGCCAGCTCGTAGCCTCCGCCTGCGGTGGTTCCGTTGCATGCCGCCAAGAACTTGATGCTGGAGTTGCGGCTGGCATCTTCAATCCCGTTGCGCGTCTCATTGGTGAATTTGCAGAAGTTCACTTTCGACGCGTGAGATGAACTGCCGAGCATATAAATGTTTGCGCCAGAGCAGAAGACGCGTTGCTTGGCGCTGGTGAGGACCACAGCGCGAACCTCAGGATGTTCGAAGCGGATGCGCTGCAAAGCATCGTGCAACTCGATGTCAACGCCTAGATCGTAGGAGTTCAGTTTAAGCTTGTATCCAGGACGGATGCCCCCTTCCTCTTTCGTGTCCATTATTAAGCTGGCAATCGGTCCGGCGAACTTAAGCTGCCAATGCTGGTAGCGGGAAGCATGCGTCTGAAAATCGACGAATTGTGTCTGCTTGTCTGGATCAACGGCGAGCGCGGTATCCATTGAGAACTCCTAGACTTCTAAAATAGAGATGCATTATAAAGCATGTCAAGCGCAAGAATTGAAAATGCGTGTGCAGTATTATGCAGCGATGCGCTTACCGGGACCGTACCCCTCCGCCCTCCCCGAACGCCGTTTCGTAAGTACATTCGATTAACACGTTATAAGATTTTCGGCCATACTTCTCCGTTCTAAAACGCAAGATCTTGCGGTTCGCCAAACCGGAAGCTTGCGGTTTTGACTCTTCAGTCACCGGCTTCGACTGAAACGGGTCGCGTCTGAGTTGCACAATAGTTCCTGCGTCGCGGGATTTGTTGCGGAGTCGGAGCCCACTGCATCCTTGTGCTTGTCGCCTCCAAAGTCGAACTCTATTTGGTACTCCGAAAACGAGAGCCATTGCAAGATTTGTCGGTTGTTCTCGGTTGCTCTAACGAAATTGGAGTCGTCGTTGAGGAAAACAAAATTTGCCGACCCTCATCTCTCAACTTATGCCCATTCAGGCGGCAGGAACGAAACCAAAGTTGATCGACGAATATATTGGCCTCGTGAACAGCAAGACGGGCTGCCAGTGTGGCGCATATGCGCAGTCCGGTAGGATGGGAAGAACCGGGGCAGCGTCCCCAGTTTGATGAATTTACGATCGTGCTCAAAGGAACAGTGCGCGTGCAGCAACAGGACGGAACCCTCGATGTTCAAGCGGGACAGGCAGTAATCGCGCATCGCAGAGAGTGGATTCAGTATTCAACTCCGAACGCAGCCAGTCTGCCTGCCGGCATTTTCTCCGGACAAGGTACATCGGGACCAATAAAACACTGACCCAAGTTCCCGGCCGCAGTGAACCCATACTTCAGTCTTGACAAGAGGCACCCACTTCGACCAGTATGCTCGCCGCCGATTTGCGGAATACGATACATTGTACCGTAATGCGGTATAGCACGACGCTGGAGTCTTCTGCGGCTTAGCTGCGATCAGACATGAACTAGCGCAGCGAGCGTTGCTGCAATCACCAAGCTGAACCCGCGTCTCTGCTCTTTACAAAACGAGAGGGTGAAATGTCAGCGATCGATTTGAAATCCAGAACGCTGCGTGGCGTTCTTGCGTGTGTGTTGGCAGGTGCTGCGTGGATGGCGGTAGTACGCTCCGTGGCCGCGCAAATGACCATCACCGGCCGCTTCTCCGGAACGGTAGTGGATACTTCCGGTGCGGCCATTCCCGGAGTAACAGTCGCCGTGGTCAATTTGGGAACTGGGCTCACGCGCACCGTTACAACGGATGCCAGAGGCTTTTATGTAGTAACCGACCTCCCGGTTGGAAATTACAGTCTGGCCGCAGAGCAAAAGAGCTTCGGCAGAGAAATAAGGACTGGCTATCACATCGATCCCGATGCACGCGTGACCGTGGACTTCACCCTGAAGCCGGGCGCCGTCACCGAAACCGTTGAAGTGACGGGAACAGGCGAGACCGTGAACACAACTTCGGGTGAGATCTCGCGGGTTGTGGACGCGCAGCAGGTGGAAACCCTGCCGCTCAATGGCCGCAACTACGGGCAATTGGTCACGCTGATGCCGGGTGCCGCGGTCACGGATGAGGACGAGATGGCGGTTACTACTGGTCTTACAGCGAGCCCATTTTCGGTCAACGGCATCCGCAGCGATCAAAACCTGCATACCGTGGACGGCGGCTTCAATCTGGATTCAGGTTCCAATGGCAGTTTGATCAACAACGTTGGCCTCGATTTCGTCCAGGAGGTAAGCGTAAAAACCTCCAATTTTTCCGCCGAGTACGGACGCTCCGCCGGCGCCGCCGTTAACGTAGTGACAAAGAGTGGAAGCAACCGTCTTCACGGCGGTATTTCCGAATATTTTCGCAACGATTATCTGGATGCAGTGAACTACTTCTCCCGGGATCAAGTCAGCGGAGCGGCGATCAAGCCGCCGCTGCGCTTCAACAACCCCACCTGGCAGTTAGGTGGTCCCATTAAGCGCGACAAGCTCTTCTTCTACGTCGGCGAGCAGTGGAAGTACTTGCGCTCCTCGACGGCTCCGGTCAAGGTGACGATGCCTACGACGGCCGAGCTCTCTGGCGACTTCCGCGATTGGAAGTACAACACCTTAAAGCTGACCAAGCCCGCAAGTGCTCCCGCCGGCTGCACAATTACGAATAACGTACTCAGCCCGCAATGCATCACCGCAGATGGAGCAGCAATCGCAAAGCTTTATGGCGCGATGGAACAGCAGGCAGCCTCGTTCACTAACACCGGCACGGGGAGCAACACAATCTATCAGAACGCTCAACCGTTCGACTCCCGAGAGGACTTCGCGCGCGTCGATCTCTCGCTGACGCAGAAGCACAACATTTATCTGCGCTACATTCATGACGAGTTCAGCATCCTGCTGCCCAGCGGGTTTTCCTGCGCTACCGACGTACCAAGCTGCCCTGAAGACCGCAGGCGTCCGGGCACGAGCTACCAAGTAGCGCACACCTGGACGATCACGCCGACGCTGGTGAACGAAGCCAAGATCAATGCTTCCTGGAATGGGCAACGCCTGAATCCGGTAGGTGACTCGTGGAAGCGCAGCACCTACGGTTTCGTATTTCCGCAGTTGTTCCCCAACGGTGGGGGACGCTTTCGCAACAGCATTCCCGACATCATGATGTCCACCTTTCAGACTCTCAAGGGCCAGTCACACGCGTTGCTCTCTCCGACAACCGACATAGCGCCGGGGGACAACCTCACTTGGAGCCACGGGGCACACACGCTGAAGACCGGAGTGCTGGTCATTCGGAATCGCAAAGATCAGAACGCGCGTTCGCTGTATGCAGGGGCGATCACCTTTACCGGGACCGGCTCCAATTCATCCGGCAATTCGCTCGCCGATGCTTTGATGGGTAACTTCAATAAATATGAAGAAGCCTCCGACGATCCCGTCGGGCACTTCCGTTTTACGCAATATCACGCTTACGTGACTGACAACTGGAAGGTGCTGCGCAATCTCAGCCTGGAGGTGGGAGTCCGTTATCAGTACTTCGTCCCATGGTACACGCAGGCAAATAACCTGACGAACTTCGATCCTGCGCTCTACGATCCATCAAAGGCGGTGACACTCAAGCTTGACGGCACCATCGATACGACGAAGGGCGGCAATCCCTTCAATGGCCTCATCCGAGCCGGCAGCGGTGGCGCACCCAGTGCAATTCCGGATGGCGCAACGCGCGGGCTCTATCAAGGTCAGAGCACGTGGGCGCCGCGTTTTGGTTTTGCTCTCCAACCCTTCAACGACAACAAGACTTCAGTTCGCGGCGGTATCGGCCTTTTCTATGACACACCCGAAGGCAACATGATCTTCGATGAGGTCGGCAATCCGCCATTCTCAAGCAGTGCGGTCTTCAATACAGCAAGTCTTTCCAATCCCGCCGGTGGAGCGGCGCCAAAGGCAGGCGGATTGAGCATTTCGGCCATCGATCCAAATCTGAAGCAGGCCTACAGCATGACTTATAGCCTGAGTGTGCAGCGTGAATTGCCGTCTGATGTTTTTCTTGAAGTCGCATATGTTGGCAATCAGGCGCGACACTTGATGCGCAAACCCGACATCAACATGCCAAGCATCGCAACCATGCTAGCCAATCAGACGCTGCCATCAACACAAAAGGCTACGGCTCTGGATGCGCTCAGGGCATATAAGGGCTACTCCACCATCAACATGTTCCTGAGCGATGCCATCTCCAACTACAACGCTTTGCAGATCTATGCGACGAAGCGTAAAGGAGACCTCACGCTGACTGGCAGTTACACCTGGTCGAAAAATCTCACCGACAGCGGGGGCGGCAATGAAGACGTTCGCAACAGCGGTGCCAGCGACAATATCGAAGATGCCACCATGCGCTTTTTGAACTATGGTCCGGCTCTCTTCGATCACCGCCACATTTTCGTTACTACGTTCAATTATCGCTTGCCGTCCTTCCGCAGTGAGAGCGGTTTTCTAGGAGAGACGCTGGGAGGCTGGGAACTTGGCGGTTTGACCCAGCTACAGACTGGCGGGCCCTTCACCGTGACCGGCAATAGCACATTTGCTGGTTTGACCCTGCCCTCGTCCTCGCGGCGCCGTGCTGATTACCTTGGTGGGCCAGTTCAGATCGACGGGCCCAACGCGACGCAATGGTTTAATAGCGCTGCATTTGCTCCGGCTCCTGACGGCCGCTTGGGCAACAGCGGCGCTGGTCTGGTGCGCGGACCGGGTCTGTACAAATGGGATTTCTCTCTGCGCAAGGAATTTGGACTCGGCAGAGAGGATCTGAAGCTGCAATTTCGCGCAGACGTCGTAAACGCTTTCAATCACACGAATTTCCGGTTTAGTTCGCAAACCTCGGAGCTAGTGAATAACACCAACATCTCCAGTGGTGACTACGGACATCCGACTACGGCGGGACCACCGCGGCAGATCCAGCTTGGGATGCGGCTGACGTTCTAGGCATTGCTGTCCTGTCTCGTGCCCGGTCCCCCTATACGGACCGGGCTTTCGTTTTGGCACTCAGTCCTGGTCTCGTCCATAACGCCAAACAGGTCGTATACTTCGTGCCACCCTTTGCACAGATTGATGTGAGACGAATCTCTTCGGCTCACGTCAATTGCTAAGGAGGATCAGGAGGTACACGTGTCTCCTATCGCCCTCAACGTGAATGGCAAGACGCAAGACGTCGATGCCGATCCTCAGACTCCTCTTCTCTGGGTTCTTCGCGATAACCTGAATCTTACGGGCACTAAGTTTGGATGTGGCCGCGGGCTTTGTGCGGCGTGCACCGTCCACCTGAACGGACGCGCGACGCGCTCGTGCATTACTCCGCTCTCGACGGTGCAAGGCAAACGTGTTACGACGATCGAAGGCTTGTCTCCGGATCGTAACCATCTTTCCGCAGTACAGCAGGCCTGGATCGCCGAGCAGGTCCCGCAATGCGGCTACTGCCAGTCGGGATTCATCATGGCGGCTGCCGAACTGCTCGCGCGCAAGCCACAGCCCACTGACGACGATATCAACGAGGCGCTCTCGGGCAATCTGTGCCGATGTGGAACCTACGTTCGCATCCGCCGAGCGGTTCATCGTGCTGCCGAAATCACAAGGGCCGAACTGACGCGTGCTGCGAAAGGAGAACTCGCATGAGCGCCAACGTTGTAACTCGTCGCGACTTCATCCGCGGTGGCGCTGCGCTGGTCATTGGATTTTCGCTGCCCTTGGATGTAGCGTGCCAGAAAGAGGCCAAGCCTATGGCGAATCCGCTAAACGCATGGTTGAAGATCGCTCCAGACAACAGCGTCACGCTCATGCTTGCCAAGTGCGAGATTGGTCAGGGGATCATGACCACACTGCCCATGATCCTCGCGGACGAAGCCGACGTGGACTGGAATCTCGTGCGGGTTATCCATGCCGACACAAATCCGGACACTTATGACATGAGTACGGGCGGGAGCGGCAGCACGATAGGTCAATTTACTCCCATGCGCCAGGCGGGAGCGGCTGCCCGACAGATGCTCATCTCCGCAGCCGCGCAACACTGGAACGTCTCGCGCGAAAGCTGCCGTACAGCGAAAGGCATTGTGTATTCCGGATCGCAGAAGGCAACTTACGGCCAGCTGGCTGAGGCTGCATCCAAGCTGCCGATTCCCGATTTGAAATCAGTTCCGCTGAAGGATCCGAAAGAGTTCATTTACATCGGCAAGCCCGTGCCTCGGGTTGAGATTCCATCCAAGTGCGATGGTTCTGCTCAATTTGGACTCGATGTCCACGTGGCTGGGATGGTGAGGGCGGTCATTGCTCGTTGTCCCTATTACGGAGGCAAGCTCAAGAACTTCGATGCCGCCAAAGCAAAGGCCGTTCCAGGCGTCATCGATGTGATTTCGATTCCTGAAGTCTCGAATGCCCATACGCGGGCGGGAGTCGCTGTTGTGGCAGAGAATACCTGGGCAGCGATAAGAGGACGAGATGCATTGGTCGTGAACTGGGACGGCGCTAAACCCGAAGACACAAGCGATGCGCTGCGCCAGCGCATGGTCGCGTTGGCGAATAATCCAGGAAAAGTGCTGCGCAATGAAGGAAACGCTACGGATGTGATCGCGAAGTCCGCGAAGAAGGTCGAGGCAGACTACGAGATGCCGTTTCTCGCGCATGCAACGATGGAGCCGATGAATTGTACGGTGCACGTGCGCTCCGATGGAGCCGAGGTCTGGGCGCCAACACAGTCTCCGGAGTGGATTGCAGGCGCCGTGGCCCAGGCGACGGGGCTTTCATCCAAGTCGATCGTCGGGCACACAGTGTTGAGCGGCGGTGGGTTCGGTCGGCGTTATCAGCTCGATTTTGCTGTTGAAGCGGCGCTAGTTTCGAAGGCGATCGGCAAAGCTGTGCAGGTGGTCTGGACGCGCGAGGACGATATGCGCTTCGACTTCTATCGTCCGGCGAACTATCACAAGATGGCTGGAGCGCTCGATGAAAACAATCGCCTCATCGCCTGGCACCACCGGATTGTCTCTACATCTATCCGCGATTTCTGGGGCGGCAAATCAGAGGGGCAGGAGATCGAAGGCGCGATCGATCTGCCCTATGCGATTCCCAATATCCAGCTGGAGTACGCTGCCGCGGCAACCAGCGTTCCACGCGCCTGGTGGCGCTCCGTAGCGAACTCCTTCAATGGATTCGTAGTGCAGAGCTTCGTCGACGAACTCGCGCATGCCGCCAAACAAGATCCGGTGCAGTTCCGACTGGCGCTGCTCCCGGATCGGGAAGTGAATCCCAACAGCAAGGAACCGGAGTTCGATCCGCATCGCATGCGCGCCGTGATTCAGGAGGCAGCTACACGTGGCGACTGGGGCAAGCCGGCGCCCAAAGGCGGCGCTCGCGGATTTGCGGCGCACTATTCATTCGATACCTACGTCGCGCAACTTGCGGAAGTGTCAGTGAATAACGGAAATCTCCAGGTACATCGCGTTACTTGTGTGGTGGACTGCGGACGTGCCGTGAATCCTGATGGAGTGAAAGCTCAAATGGAAGGGGGGATTGTCTTCGGTCTTGCTGCCGCTCTGTATGGAGAGATCACTGTGAAGGACGGGGCGGTAGAGCAGGGAAATTTTGACGATTACCCTATCGCGCGCATATTCGAATCGCCTGAAACCGAGGTATTCGTTCTAACCAACGACAATCGACCCACGGGCTGTGGAGAACCAGGAGTGCCTCCGATCGCTCCGGCGGTGACCAACGCCATCTTCGCGGCGACAGGACAGCGCGTTAGAAAGCTGCCGATTCGCTTGACCTAGGCAGCGACCAAGGCAAACGTTTGTAGATGTGCGCGAATAAAATCACTTGATGTTTGCCTCGGTCACGCAGCTTCGGGTCCGATCACTCTGGTTTCTCCGGTTGTTCTTTTGGAGGAATTATCTTGCCCAACGCCAAGTAGTACGGGCGCCGGGATTTCTTGGCGGACGATTGTTAGTGGATGCTCGCCGCACGTTCTGGCTCTCAGTGCTTGGGAGAGTGAAAAGGCGATGAAAACCTTCCGCAGATCTGGCGCGCACGCTTCTGTCATGCCTCGGCTTCCGAAGTGGTGTGATGAAGCTTCTTATGCACATTGGAATCCGGAGAGCTCCGAAGTTCCGAGTTGGCAGGACGCTTATGACCACCTGGTCCGGGAAGGACGTCTCTCTCGGGTCGAGTGTCCATCCCCGGACCACCAGGCGCAATGGTTCCGGCCTCCTCGTCGGTTAAACCCGCTGATCGGACACAACCTTGTGCCGGTCCGTCGTTCTTGACCCGCTGACAGTCACATCAGCTCCCGACTCGGAACGGAGATCCAAACGTCGCGCACAGTCGAGCAGCATTTCGCTTTCCCATTTCGGCCGAAGCGGATTTTTTGGATGCGCCCGGTCAGACGGAATCCTGCCCATCAAGTGCAGAAAGACTGCTGCAGAATGCTTGTAGGCGGGAACCGGGTCGCGAAAGGCGATGTTGCCCAGATGCTGCAGAGCGTCCGAGAGGGCGTAATATGCTGGTGCCCCAGCCTCCCAAAGGCGGTCGCGTTCGGCGAACTTCTCCGGAGCGAATGTTGCAAGTCCAAGCAGGTAGTCTGAGCCGTATTCGATTATGTTGATGCCCAGATCGTTGCCGGTGTAGATCGCGAAGTCCGGACGTCTCTCGTCGCGCAACGCCAAACGGCTGAATTCCCGAATGCGATCGAGGGAGGAGTGCTTCATCCCTTTCATTTCGGGAATATCCAGCAATCCCTTTACCGTCTCATCGTCGAAGATCTCCCCGTTTGGCGCGAATATGTTACCGAGTTCAAACGCCAAAACACTCTCGTATCCTTTGCACAAAGCCGCATAAACCGCGATCTTTTCGCGCGCCGATTTGCCCTGCAGCCGGGCCGTCTGAAATAGAATCGGAGTGCCGCCGAAGTTGATGATCCGATCCATCGCGCGCCGATAAAGCGCGACTATATCGCCAGCTTCTCCTTCTATATATGCCCCGGCTACAAAAGTGTCTTTGCCCAGAGCCTCTCGCGTCCATCGCAGGACATCCTGCTTTTCTGAAGCACTGAGATAGTTCACGTAGCCGGTGTCCATATTCACAGCATTCATCAGGCCCGCGCGCTGCGTTGACACAAGATGTTGCTGAAAGGCTTCGACCGCAATCATGCCTTCCGATGAATATGGAAGCAACGCGGCCGCGATGCCGGTGACCTTGCGCCGCAGCTTCTGCCGGTCGCGGATGGAATCAATTGTCATTTCCTGCTTCCTGGATGGAGGTTAAAGCTTCCGATGCGACATCGAGATTTGGTCGAGTTGCGGGATTGGATTTCGTCTTGGCGTTTCTCAAGAGTTCTCCCAATTCGGAATCTTTATAGTAGGGATCCAGTGGATAGCAACCTGAAGGTAAGCCATTCCGCGGAGCCGTGGTGCAATCGCTGAAAGTGCGGCAAATTCGCTTGCGCTGCATGGGTTGACCTTGTAACGCGTCCCACAGAATCTCGGGGTACGAGAGTACGACTCTGCCGAGACCAATGAAATCGATCCAATCCTCACGAACTGCTGCCTGAGCCACTGCCGGAAGAAAATCCTGTAGATAACTGTAGCCGGAGCCCACAAATATGATTTCGGGGAAATGCGCTTTCAGATCCCGTGCAATGGTCAATTGTCGAGCGACGCCGGCCAGCGGATCTTCAGGCGGCAAGTACCCGTCGGAAGGCGGATACAATGCAGGCCTCTGAACATGTGGGTTGTAATAAGGACTTCCCGCCGTGAGATTCACAAGCCGAATGTCCAGTTCCTTGAGTAACGAGAGAAACTCGATGGGCTCGCGCAAGTCTGGTTCAATCGGCAGCTGCTGGTTTACTCCAAAGCCGAATCTGTAGGGAAGCAGTTGGCCGTAGTCTTCGGGAATGCCGGGTCCCGGCTTTCCCGACGACGATAGCTCTGGATCCGGCTTGAAGGGCACAACGTCAAAAGCTGAGAGTCGCACTCCGACCTGCAAGCCCGGCGCCGACGCGCGAATGCCTTCTACCACCTCGTGCAAGAATCTCGTGCGATTCCCGAAGCTGCCGCCGTACTTTCCCTCCCGGGTGTGGGCGCTCAGAAACTCGTGTCCGAGGTATCCATGGCAGTGCTTCACATCGACAAAGTCGAAGCCGAGCTCCCATGCAATACTCGCGGCGCGATGGAACTCGCCAATGATTTGCTCAATGTCGAAATCGCTGAGGATGGGATAATCGTTGGGCAGTCCCGTCCGCCGATCCAAAATAGGATGCCGATAGAGGATTCGCGGCTCAGCACGCTCCTTCAGGTTAGGACGACTGAAACGTCCGGAATGCGTGAGCTGCAGGCCGACCAGCAATCCATCGTCGGAGCCGGTGGTCTGCCGATGTTCGGCAAGTAGCGCGGAGCGCAGGCGTTCCAGTCCCTTGCGCGAGTGTTCAGCGGCCACAAGTTGATTCGGACTAGCACGGCCGGCGTGCGAAACCGCGACCGCCTCTCCGCCCCAGACCAGTTTTGCGCCGCTGCGCCCAAACCTTTGCCAGCGGCGTAGTGTCTGCTCCGTGGGATTGCCATCGGCGGCACCGTCCCACCCTTCCATGGGCTGGACTGCGATGCGATTCGCGATGCGGATTCCTCCACTTTCAAGAGGCCTGGCCAGCGGTGAATCGGAACCGCTGAGCACTTCACGATCGCATGGGATCTCTACACCTAAAGACCTCAAGTGGGTTTCAAAGCGTTCCACCGTGTGCATGCTCCCGATTCGTGCGATCGCATTCGTGTTCATGCTTTGGCTTTCTTCGGCAACATCATCGCAATGCCGGCGCCCAGCAGCGCTATGGCCACCAGCAGACTAAATCCTGCGGTGTAGCTGCCAGAGATATCGCGCAAATCTCCCACAACCCATGGAGAAACAGCTTCAGCAACTCCGTCTGCTGTGAGTATCACTCCCAGCAGCGTGCCCAAAATCTGCAAGCCGAAAATCTCCGCGGTCATCAGGGGAATGATCATGTAATCTCCGCCGAGCCCAATGCCAAATAGTATGGCGAATGCATACATCGGTACCGTAGCAGGAGCAAGAAATAGAAATGGAATTGCACTTGCCACTAGCGTGTAAATCAAAAGCATTACGTACTTAACCGAAAAATGATCGGCTAACCATCCCATTAAGAGCCGTCCAACCATGCTGAACGTGAGCACAAGAGAAAGGATGCGAGTCGCGGCCTCCTGAGAATAGTGCTGATCGAGGCTCAAGAACAATTTGAGATTTTGCTGCGTTCCGCTGACCGCGGCGATCGAGCACATGCTGGCTGCGATAAGCAGATACAGCGCTGTTCTCTTAAATGCCGCCCGAACTCCGGAATGCGAAGTTGTGGTCGGTGAAATCGAGCGCTGCGCGGGCACATCTCGCACTGAGAGGGCCAGGGGAAATGCGAGAACCACGATCAAAACGCCCAGCAGCTTCAACGCGGCTTGCCATCCGAATCGCTGCACCAGCAGATGCGAGATCCACGGTGACACGGCACCACCCAGTCCAATTCCCAGATAGGCGATTCCCATCGCCTTGCCCCTGGATCTCTCGAAGCAGCGGGAGAGCAGTACCTGGTTCGGCAGCGGCCCGGCGCAGACGTATCCCAGGGCATTGAACACGTAAAAAACGTAGAACATTCCTAAACTGGAAATGCCACCCAGTCCCACCAGCGCCGATCCGGCGAGCAGAATCCCTACCATCATCAGCTGACGCGGGCCGAAACGATCGACCATCCATCCCGCAAAGAATCCGAATGCAGGGCCCACGATCAGTTTACTGATGGCATTTCCCGAGGTGACCTGTGCGCGCGTCCATCCAAACTGCCGCACCATAAAGTCATAAAAGAACGGCAGTCCCCAGAGCGATAGTCCAACGATGCAGAAGAGCGCAATGAAGGCCGTCACGAGCACCTGGAGAGCGCCCCGATAGGCGCTCACGTCTCGGTCGATCGTAGTGGAGATAGAGTTCACCGCAGTCCGAAAGCCGTTACACGACAAACGACTTCATAGAAACCAGCTATTTGTATTGTCCGCCATAGATGCAGGTTCTCTTCGGGAAATCATTGCGTAAAACCGCAATCGCAAGAGATATCCGGTCAGTCTCCATTAAGGCACTTCCGCTTATCTCCTCTATGCGGAATCATGGCTTAATCTGATGGGAGGAAAGCAATGAACATGGCAGATTACGGAAGCCGGAGGCAGATGAGCGTTGGAGGTTTGTCACGTGTGCTGGTGACGGCTTTGATTCTCGTGCTCCTCTTCTTTATGGGAGCATGCGCGATTACGAAGGTAGACACCGGAAATGTCGGTGTGCTGACCAAGTTTGGCCGAGTCACAGGCGATGTTTTGCCGGAAGGCATTCACCTGGTCGATCCACTTAAATCTTCCAACCAACTGTCAGTCAGGACTCAGGAACAAAAGGAGACCGCATCGGTTCCGTCCAGCGAAGGATTGATAATGACATTAGAGGCCTCGCTGCTCTTTCATCTCGACAAAGACAAGGCGGCCGATGTTTACCAGCATCTAGGAGCTGACTATCAAATCAAGATTGTGGAGCCCACGATGCGCTCCGCGATTCGCGAGGCAACTTCATCCCACGGAGCAAACGCGCTCTACACTGGGGAAAGAGAACTAGTCGCAAAAGAAATCGAATCGAACCTGGCGTCGCAACTCTCCGCCAGAGGAATTGTTGTTGAGAAGATCCTGCTGCGAGACATCCAGCTTCCTGAATCGCTGAAGCGTTCTATCGAATTGAAGCAGGCATCCGAACAAGAGTCTCTCGCCATGCAATTCAAACTGCAAAAAGAGAAACAGGAAGCTGACCGCAAGCGCATCGAGGCACAGGGCATTAAAGACTTCCAGACAATCGTGGCGCAAGGAATCACGCCAGGACTGCTTGAGTGGAAGGGGATCGAAGCCACTGAGAAGTTCGCAGCCTCGCCGAATGCAAAAGTGGTGATCGTCGGCAATCAAAAGAACGGGTTGCCGTTGGTGCTAGGCGGAAGCTAGCGGTGATTCCGTTGGAAGTCTCAGATTTAGGTTCGTATGGGGGGGCACGGCTCCGCTTCGCCCAAGCCGTGCCGTACGAATCCATGCCAGGCGAAATAATGCTGGCTGTCAACGCGCTCCAAGTAAAAGGTCGATCGTAAGCTGATCGAGGCGCTCATACTGGAGTCCTTTTTTGGAAAGCGTTGCGCGATCGAAAGACTTGCTCAACAAAGACTTCGCATTCTGGCTCGAGTATTTTCCTACATGACCTGATGGAGTACCGTTTACCTCAGCCAGAATCTCGCGAATTTCCTTATCGGCATTCCAGCGACTGGCCTTCTCTCTAAGAATGAGGTAGGTGCGCATGCATCCGCGCGCGAAGTCCTTCACGCCCGAGATATCTTCAGTACGATACGCATGAGCGTCAAAGTGTCGAGGACCCTCGTAGCCTACGTCTTCGAGAAACTTCACGAGCCAGAACATAGCTTTGGGTGTCGCTGATCCAAAGCGCAGATCCTGATCATAGCGCCCGGGATATTGATCGTTCAGATCGATGTGAAAGAGCTTTCCCGCTTCCCACGCTTGGGCGACGGCGTGGACGAAATTAAGACCAGCCATGTGCTCGTGTGCCACTTCGGGATTTACCCCGACCATCTCAGGATGATCGAGCGAGGTAATTAGTCCCAGGTATGCCCCTGTAGTCGGCATATAGATGTCGCCTCGCGGCTCGTTCGGCTTGGCTTCGAGCGCAAACTTGTATGCATACTTCTTATCGATGTTGTACTCGCAAAGATAGTTGATGGACTCGCGCAGGTTCTTAACCGCGTGGTCAGGACGGCGGCATGCATCTGTTTCCGTGCCTTCACGTCCGCCCCAGAGCACAAAGATCTTCGCTCCGAGTTCCGCGCCGAGGTCCATGGCGCGCATAGTTTTTTGCACAGCATAAGCGCGGACCTCGGGATCATTAGCTGTGAACGCGCCGTCACGAAATACAGGGTCGTAAAAAAGGCTCACGGTGGCCATCGGCACGACGACGCCATGGCGCTCGCACGCTTTTTTAAACTCGCGCACAATGCGGTCGTGCTCCGACGGACTGGCATCGATTGGAACGAGGTCATTGTCGTGAAGATTCACGCCCCATGCTCCTACTTCAGCCAGCAGAGCAACAATGTCGTTCGGCGGGATCGTCGGGCGCACAGCCTCGCCAAAAGGATCGCGTCCGCGATTCCCAATCGTCCACAATCCGAAAGAGAATTTGTGCTCGGGCTTGGGTTGATAATCATTACTGGGCATGAAGTCTCCTTGCGAATCGCTAGGCTGTTTGACTCGAATATGAATCGCGGATGTGTCGCAGTGCTGGATAAATTCGGCGATACGTTGCGTATTGCCGCTGCATAATCTGGGCTGCCTCCCGATTTGGGCCAACTACGCTCTTAACCCGGACAGCACTGCGGCAGGCTTCATCCACTGTATTCCATACTTTGGCGCCGGCGCCCGCCAGAAGCGCGGCGCCGTATGCGGCTCCCTCTTCCGCCTCCACAATTTCCACATTGTGAGAATAGACGTCAGCCTGGATCTGCCGCCACAGGGGCGAACGTGCTCCTCCGCCTCCGAGACGAATGTTTGTAACTGGTACTTGCAGCTCTTCGAAGATCGAGAACGAGTCGCGCAGACTGAAAGCCACTCCCTCCATGATGGCTCGCACGACGTGAGCACGGCGATGATTCGCAGAGAGGCCCACCAGCGCCGCGCGAGCCTCGGGATCAAGATGAGGTGTGCGCTCGCCCATCAAGTAAGGAGCCCAGAGAACGCCGTCTGATCCTGGACCTACAGAGGAGGCTTCCTCAGCGAGGACATCGTATGGATCGCGATTGCCAGATGACGTCGGCACGAAGTGATCCCGGAACCAGCGCAGAGACAGGCCAGCGGCCTGAGTTACGCCCATCACGTGCCAGCGACCTGGAACAGCATGGCAGAAGGTGTGCAGACGGCCATGTGGATCCATTTTGGGACTCGATGTAGATGCGAATACAACTCCTGACGTCCCGATGGTTGCGTGTACCGCCCCGGGGGCGACAACGCCCAGTCCCACTGCTCCCGCCGCCTGGTCCCCAGCGCCAGCCACAACCGGAGTGCCAGCGGCAAGACCAGTCGCCTCAGCTCCATGCTTCGAAACCGTGCCACAAACCTCCGGCGATTCGACGAGCTTTGGCAGCGCTGCCATGTTGATCCCGGTTGCGCTCGCTACCTCGGCAGACCAACGGCGATTGGCTACGTCCAGCAATAGCGTGCCTGAAGCGTCGGCCATATCCATGGCGTACTCGCCTGTGAGCCGAAGGCGGACGTAGTCTTTGGGAAGCTGCAACATCCGGAACCTCTCGAAGATGTGGGGCTCACGTTTGCGCACCCAAAGAAGCTTAGTCAGAGTGAAGTTGGTCAGCGCCGGATTGCAAGTCAACTGAATGAGCCGTTCAGCGCCGATGCGCTGCGTAATTTCGGCGGCTTCTTCCGTACTTCGTTGATCACACCAGATCAATGAAGGACGCAAAGGATGGCCGTCGGCATCAAGCAGCACAGCTCCGTGCATCTGGCCGGAGAAACCAACCGCCGAGATCTTTGAAGCTGTGATTCTAGATTGAGAAATGACTTGTCGGACCGCCTGACAGCAGGCGCGCCACCAATCTTCTGGCTCCTGCTCAGCCCATCCTGTTTGAGGTGATGCAAAAGGACGATGGTCCGCCGTGGCTGAAGCCATGACTCGCCCAGTTTCCTCGATCAGTAGAGCGCGAGTCCCGCCAGTTCCCACGTCGATGCCAAGAAGGTTCAAAGACACTGTGTCCTCGCGCGCGCCTTCTTCGTCCGAGCATGGCCCAGGGTTACCGCAATGACAAGAATGGCGCTCTTTCCGGTCTCCTGAATGCAATTCTTCATGTTCCTGGCGAACTTCCAATTCCCGAGCCTCGCCATAAAGCAGCGCGCCAATACTCGCCGCGAAAAACGGTCTCGAAGAGTGAGGCCCGGCAATTATTACCAGAACGCCTAACAAAAGAGAAGTGCAATTCGTGTACGTTAACGGTATAACTATCCCGCTTCGGAGTTGTAGAGAGTGTCGTCGGGAGAGAGACCGGAATGAATCGTCGGAGAGACTTTTGGATAGTAATTGTCTGCGTGCTTTTCTTGTCTGCTCTCGGTGCCCAGCAAACAATGCCGTCCTACAAAAATTCGGCCTTGCCGATCGAGACGCGCGTCACTGACCTGCTAAGCCGCATGACTCTGGAAGAGAAAGTTGCGCAACTCGAATCGACCTGGCAAAACCATTCGCAGGATCTTCTTCCTGAAGAATTCTTCGTTGATGAGAAAGGCGAGTTTAACGAGGCCAAAGCCCGGCAGCTGCTAAGAAATGGTTTAGGACAAGTTACTCGACCGAGCGAGAATCGCGGGCCGCGTGAAATGGCGGACTTCACGAATCGGCTGCAGCGGATCGCCGTTGAGAGCACGCGATTAGGAATTCCGCTGATGTTTCATGAAGAGTGCCTGCACGGCCTTGTGGCGGCCGACGCGACTTCGTATCCCCAGGCGATTGGGCTCGCTGCCAGCTGGGATGACGCACTCGTGCGCCGCATCTTTGATGCCACTGCTCGGGAGGCGCGGTCTCGAGGTGCCCATGAGTGCCTGATGCCCGTTGTGGATCTGGCGCGGGATCCACGTTGGGGACGCACTGAGGAGACCTACGGCGAAGACCCATATCTTGCCGGCCGAATGGGAGTCGCTGCGGTCAAGGGTTTGCAGGGCGACGGTCCGACGGTAGATGCCAATCATGTCTTTGCCACACTGAAGCATTTCGCGGTGCACAGTCAGCCTGAGGCCGGAGCGAATGTGGCTCCCGCGAATTATTCCGAGCGCACGGTGCGCGAATATTTTCTCCCTCCATTTGAAGCCGGAATTGCCAAGGGCAATGCACGCGCGATCATGCCGTCTTACAACGAGCTTGACGGCATTCCCAATCACAGCAACACCTGGCTGCTGCGCAACGTCTTGCGGGGCGAGTTTGGTTTTAAGAATCTGGTGGTCTCTGATTATTTCGCCATTGAGCAGTTGATAACCGTCCATCATGTCGCCGCAAACTGCGAGCAGGCTGCGAAACTGGCGATCACTGCAGGAGTCGACATTGAACTCCCGTTTTTGCGTTGCTACAAGACATTGCCATCCCTCGTGCGCAGCGGCCAGATTCCTGAGTCACTCATCAACGAATCGGTGGCACGAGTCCTGCGAGCAAAATTCGAATTGGGCTTGTTCGAAAAACCGTACGCAGACTCGCAGATGGCGGTGCTGTCCGCTTCGCCTGCACAGGCTCGGGAACTCGCTCTGCAGGCGGCGCGCGAGGCCATCACTCTGCTCAAGAACGATAACCAGCTTCTTCCGCTTGATCTGGCAAAGTTCAAACGCATCGCTGTGATCGGCCCAAACGCGGGTGAGCCTCACCTTGGTGGTTACAGCGGAACGCCGCGTCACGATGTCAGCATCCTCGAAGGAATCAAGAACAGAGTAGGCGGCAGAGCCGAGGTACTGTATGCGGAAGGGTGCCGAATCACGGAGAGCAAACCGGTTTGGGAAGAAGACAAAGTAGTGCCGGCCGTTCCTAAGCTGGATGAAAAACGTATCAGCGACGCCGTCGAAGTGCTGTCAGAAGCCGATATCGGAATTGTGGTTGTCGGAGAGAACGAACAAACCTCGCGGGAGGGATGGTCGAATAACCATCTGGGCGATCGCGACAACCTGGATCTCTTCGGACGACAAGACGAGCTGGTCTCCCGCCTCCTCGCTCTAGGCGTATTGCCATGGCCGAGATTCTATTCGGCGATTACAATCCTGCCGGCAGGCTCCCCATTACGGTCCCGCGCTCCGTTGGTCAACTGCCTGACTACTATTATCAGAAGCCATCGGCGCGCCGTCCTTATTTATTTACGGACAACTCTCCACTCTTTCCGTTCGGCTATGGACTCAGCTACACAAAGTTCAATTACAGCAATGTGCGAGTCGAGCCCAGCTCGATTTCTGTAAACGGAACGGCGAAGGTATCGGTTGACGTGACAAATGCAGGCAGCCGTGCCGGCGATGAGGTCGTGCAGTTGTATATCCGCGATGAAGTTAGCTCGGTTACACGTCCGATCAAAGAGCTAAAAGGATTCGAGCGCGTCTCAATCAAGGCAGGCGAGACTCGCACGGTGACGTTCCAGATTGGGCCGGAAGAGCTGCCTTTCTACAATCGTGAGATGAAGCGCATAGTTGAGCCAGGGACCTTCAAGATCATGGTTGGTCCCAACTCCGCTGACCTGACCTCGGTCCCCCTGGAAGTGAAGTAGCAGATGAGGAAGGCGAGAAAGCAGAGCGGCATTCCGCTGATTGCCAAATTGGCGGAGGTCTCGATTGGCACCGTGGACCGTGCGCTGCACGGCCGCCCCGGCATAAGTCCGCAAACCCTTAAACGGATTCTGAAAATTGCCCGGCAAATCGGGTACAAGGCCAACCCTGCTGCACGGGCACTTTCCACCGGCAGACACGTTCGCATCGGCATATGTGTTCCCAGAGAGATCGCGTATTTCTACGACGAACTATGGGATGGAATTCGCGACGAGGCCGATCGTTATGCTGGCCGTGGGGTCGAGTTCCTTCCGCTTGCGGTTCCGGAATTAGGACGTGGCGAACAGTCTGCATTCAACAAGCTGCTCAGGTCGGCAGTAAACGGCATCGTCGTTACACCGGGAAATCCTGAGGCGATGACGTCCCTAATCGATATCGCAGAGCAGCGCGGGACGCGCGTCGTTTGTGTCTCCACCGATGCTCCCGTGAGTCGCCGCTCGTCAGTGGTTTGCATTGAGCCACGGCTGAACGGCTTGATCGCCGGCGAGCTTATGGCAAATTTCGTCGGAGCGGGGGCCAAGGTGGCGATCGTGACAGGAATGCTGAAGACGGTGGATCACAGTCAGAAGACTGAAGGGTTCATCGCAAGCTTTCGCGAGCGTTCTTCCGGCGGCGAGATCGTCGCAGTGATTGAGGCGCACGAACATCCGGACGAGAGTTTTCGCAAGACTATGCACCTGGTCGAAAGCGAACGTGATCTCGCCGGGATTTATGTGAACACCGTAAATTGTTTGCCGGTTTGTCGCGCACTCAGCGCCGCGAAGTGTGGGGACCGGGTACGGCTCATTGCTACCGATCTCTTCCGCAAGATGATTCCTTACTTCGAGCGAGGCGCAATCGCAGCATCCATTCATCAGCAGCCATACGTCCAAGGACAACTTGCTATTCGCAGCCTGGTGGAACATCTTCTGCACGGTGCAGAGCTAGCGCGTTCGCAATATTTGAATCCTTCCATTATCCTGCGTTCCAACCTTCATCTCTTCCGAGAGGCGAACGGCGTCCGGTCAGGTTGACTTCCAGCTCTCCTGAATGGTATTTACATTGACCCGAATTAGTTCGGGGGCAAAAACAATTATCTAAAGCGATTTAGATAAGTCTTTCGACGACCCATCAAGCTTGCCGTTCCCTTTTGTCCAAACAGCCATAGCCGAGCCACGCTGCGCTTGCGGTGAATTCCGCCGTGCTGTGACCGCCGAACCATAAGCTGATGAACGCCGTTCTTTCATACAGCATTAGCGACAATTGCGATACACAACTAGCGCCTGTCGTGAGCGTCAGCAGCAATCAGTTCAGTAACGGAACTGGCGATGGCAACACCGCGACAGATTGCGTAATTCAGGATGCACATAATGTCTTGCTACGCTCCGAGAGAACCGGCAACTCGAGCAATGATCGTGCATATATTCTCACTGTGACCGTGACAGATTCGGCGGGCTCGAAGACTAGCTCGTCGGTAAATGTCACGGTTCCGCATGATGCGGGGCAGTGAACGGCGGGAAGGAGCGAACACTAATGTCACGAAGGATAAAGGAAGAATAAAGGCGGAGGGCACGAAGGCAACTGTGTAGCCTCTTGCTTCAGTTTTGGTTTACTTTGTGACAGCGAAGGATTTGAGTGAAGCACCTGCTATTTGTAACATTTGTCATTCTCGCTCTGCCGGCTCTGTTGCCTGCCGAGAGTGGCGAAGATGCGTGGCTTCGATACTCGCGCCTGGAACAACGAGTTGCGCAGCAGTACCAGACAATCCCAAGTGCCGTAGTAGCTCTAGGGAATTCTCCAGCGCTTCTGAATGCGCAGCAAGAAGTGATTCGAGGGGCCAGCGGAATGCTCGATCGACCCTTTCGCGCTGCAGCAGAGCTCTCATCCGAACCTGCGATCATTTTGGGAACGACGGCCGCGCTTCACTCGGCAGCATCCGATGTCCAGCCCCCGCAGATCCAAGGCGATGGTTTCTGGCTGACAAAGCGGCAAGTACGCGGCGTGGATTCCATCCTGGTTGTAGGTTTAACGGAGCGAGGCGTTTTGTATGGAGCCTTCGCGCTTCTTCGTCGGATCGCGCTCGGCGAAAGCATCGAATATCTGGATGAGGTTCAGCAGCCGTATGCGCCGCTGCGCTGGATCGATCAATGGGACAATCTCGATGGACGCATCGAGCGCGGCTACGCCGGTCCATCAGTCTTCTTTGAGAACGGAAGCGTGCGCGGCGATCTCACCCGGGCCGCGGAATATGCGCGTTTGCTGGCTTCGGTCGGCATCAATGGATGCACCGTCAACAACGTCAACGCCGATCCGCGAGTGCTCACTCCCGAATTCCTTCCTCAGCTCGCGCGCATTGCGGACGTCTTTCGTCCGTGGGGTGTGACGCTCTCACTGTCGGTGGACTTCAGCAGTCCGAAGGTGATCGGAGGTCTGGATACTTTTGATCCGGTCGATTCTCGAGTACAGGCTTGGTGGAGCGGCAAAGTTGATGAGATCTATCGTCTGATTCCAGACTTTGGCGGATTCGTCGTGAAGGCCGATTCCGAGGGACGCCTCGGACCCGCGACTTACGGTCGCACACCGGCCGATGCGGCGAACGTGATTGCGCGAGCTCTCAAGCCTCACCACGGGATCGTCTTCTACCGTGCATTCGTCTATAACCACCATCTCGATTGGACGAATCTGAAGAACGATCGCGCGAAGGCGGCCTACGACAACTTCCATCCGCTCGACGGCAAGTTTGACGACAACGTAATTATTCAGATCAAACACGGTCCCATCGATTTTCAGGTGAGAGAGCCTGTCTCTCCGCTGTTCAGCGGACTCGAAAAGACGAACGAGGCCATCGAGCTTCAGATCACGCAGGAGTATCTAGGGCAGCAGCGGCATCTCTGTTTCCTGCCGCCGATGTGGAAGCAGGTCCTCGACTTCGATCTGCATGCGAATCATAAGAGTTCGTTCACGAAGGAAATTGTCGCCGGAAAAACCTACCGCCATCCAATGGGTGGCTTCGTCGGCGTTGCCAATGTGGGAATGGAACCGAACTGGCTCGGTCATCCTCTGGCCATGGCAAACCTCTACGGCTTCGCCCGGCTCGCCTGGAATCCTGATCTGGGCGTTCGGCGAATCGTGGAGGAGTGGACACGGCTCACATTCGGCAGCGATCCGCTCGTAGTGAACACGATCGTGAATATGCAGCTTGCATCGTGGAATGTCTATGAGAGCTACACGGGGCCACTCGGCATCGGAACGCTGACGAACATCGTGGGAACTCACTACGGGCCCGGCGTCGAGTCTTCCGAGCGAAACGGTTGGGGACAGTGGCATCGCGCAGATCACGATGGAGTAGGCATGGACAGGACTGTAGCGACAGGTACAGGCTACACGGCGCAGTACAGCCCTGAAGTGGGAAAGATATATGAATCACTGAAGAGCACGCCCGATGAGCTGCTGCTGTTCTTTCATCACGTGGCCTACACGCATCGATTGTCCTCTGGCAAGACGGTCATCCAGCACATCTACGACTCTCATTACGACGGGGCAGAGCGGGCGCATCAGTTCGTGCGCGACTGGGAGCGGCTCAAGGGGCGGGTTGACGGCGAACGCTACCAGGCTGTTCTGGATCGCCTTGAATACCAAAGCGGGCATGCCATTGTTTGGCGAGATGCGGTTACGAATTGGTTCCTGCGCCTCTCAGGCATTCCCGATGTCGCCGGAAGAGTCGGGCACTATCGCGAGCGTGTCGAAGCCGACGCGATGCAATTGAATGCATACACTCCGCTCGATATCTCTCCGCCCGAGACGGCGTCGAAAGGAAAAGCCGTCGAGTGCACAAGTAATACGAAATCATGTGCCGCGGAATTCACGTTCAATGGTAGTGCTGGATCGTATGACATAGATGTGCAGTACTTCGATATGCCCAGCGGTGAGGCGAAGTACAGACTACTCGCTGACGGCAACGTGCTTAGCGAGTGGACTGCGAATGATCGCTTCCCAGCCCGACAGCTCGATGGGGATGCATCAACTCGCCGGCAACTCCGCCTCGTTCTGCACACAGGCGAAAAAATTCGCATCGAGGGCTTACCTGACGGTGGCGATCCGGCGGCGCTCGATTATGTCGAGATTCACCCGTCCGCTGCAAAACTAGCGAGCCTGCCCGAGCCGGTGCACCTCACCTCAGATCAAGATCATCAGCGATTGCTGGATTTGTTGCACATAACTTCGCTGCGTCCTGGGCCCAGCGGGAATCCTGCAGCGCCAAATGCAGCGAATACCGACGAGTCGAAGGTTCCGCCATATCGGCTGCCCAATCCGCTCACGCTCAAAAATGGGAAGAAGGTTACAACAGCAGATGCGTGGTGGAAGAGGCGGCGCCCGGAAATCGTCGAAGGCTTTGACCGCGAGATCTACGGACGCCTTCCGCACAGTATTCCTAAACTGAACTGGGAGCTCGCCAACATCTCCCAGGAGATGAATGGCGACGTGCCGGTAATCACAAAGAAACTCAATGGGCACGTGGACAACTCGGCTTATCCGTTCATCGGAGTCGATATTCAGCTAACGCTGAGCACTCCGGCGAATGCGACAGGCCCCGTGCCGGTGATCATGGAGTTTGGATTCACTCCGGAATTCCTCGCTGCGATGGCGCGACGTTTTCCCGCGGCCAATCCTGCTAATGGCTCTACATGGCGGCAGCAGGTTTTGGCAAAAGGATGGGGATACGCCGTCGTGATTCCTACGACGATTCAGGCTGATAGCGGTGAAGGCCTCACCCAGGGCATCATCGGTCTGGTGAATAAGGGGCAGCCACGCGGCCTCGACGATTGGGGCGCACTGCGCGCCTGGGCCTGGGGCGCCAGCCGCGCGCTCGACTACTTCCAGACCGACAATTCTGTCGACGCCAGGCGAGTAGGCATTGAAGGCCTATCCCGGTATGGGAAGGCTGCGCTCGTGACTATGGCATATGACCGTCGTTTCGCGATCGGGTTCATTGGCTCTTCGGGCGAGGGTGGCGCGAAGATCATGCGCAGAAGGTTCGGCGAGCAGGTCGAGAACATAGCTTCTGCGAGCGAGTATCACTGGATGGCGGGCAACTTCCTGAAGTATGCCGGACCTCTCACGCCCAACGATCTTCCGGTCGATGCCCACGAACTGATCGCGCTCTGCGCTCCGCGCCCAGTATTTATCAGCACCGGTGCGCCGACAGTTGAAGGCGGCTGGGTAGATGCGAAGGGGATGTTCCTCGGCGCAGTGGACGCCGGCCCGGTTTACCGGTTGCTAGGCAAAAAGGATCTCGGAGCAACAGAATTCCCTCCGCTCGAGACGGCTGTCATCGATGGTGACATCGCGTTTCGTTCCCATAGCGGCGGACACACCACCGGCCCTAACTGGCCAACATTCCTCAGCTTCGCCGAGCGTTATTTCAAACTGAACAACGAGGCTGGAATCGCCTCTGCCATCGCGCGATAGCCCGCAGGCGAGGGATGAAGGTGATCGCCGGAGTCGAATGCCGGCAGCAAGCGCTCCGGGTGCGCTGGATCGCGCGTTACCTTGTCCAGATCAACCACCGCGTCAAAGTGCCCCCGAGTGCGGATCCAGCGATTCACCGCTTGGCGGTCTTGCTCGGTCCTCGGGCCAGGATGGTAATAACCACCTCCAACGAACGGCAGAAGCGTTGCTCCGATGACCTTAATGCCATGCGTATGCGCGCGCGCAATCAACTGCTCGTATGCGGCAATCATGCGGCGGACGAGTATCTCGTGTTCCGTATCGGGAGCGTCAGCGTCGCGCGTAAGCACACCGATGTCGTTGATTCCTTCGAGAATGATCAGGTAGCGCACGCCGGCCTGCGCGAGAACGTCATGGTCGAACCGCGCCAGCGCATTCGGTCCTAAGCCATCGTTCAGCAGGCGGTTTCCTCCAATGCCATGGTTCAGCACCGCCAGCTTCTTCTTGTTAGACGCTTCAACGAGCTTGGCCAGCACATCGGGCCAGCGATCGTTGCCGTTCGTGGTCGCGCCGTGCCCATCGGTGATGGAATCGCCTAGAGTCACGATCGACCCGACTTGGGGTGGAGCGGCAACATCGATTCCCGCAATGAAATACCAGTGCTCAATCTTCTTCGCATCCGGAATCTCAGATGCGGAAACTTGATCTCCGTGCCCCAGATAAGACGTCGTACGTGAACCGGGATGCCCAGTCTGCTCCGCAGGGAGCGCGTCGGAGTGCAATGTAATTGCCCAATCGGATAGATCGGGGGCAGAAATGGCGATGGGATCAGAGAGATAATCGGCGCCGGCAGGAATCGTTATGTCGGCTCTTCCTGAAAAGCTGAGTGCCTTATCGCTTCCCGCAACAATCTTGTCGGATCCGGCCGATACGGCCTTCGCGATGTGAATACCACTGAAGTACAGAGGCGCAGTCCCAAAACGGTTTGATAGACGCACCCGCAGTTCGCGGCCGCCAACGGACAAGTGAACGATCTGGCGAAGCGTGACGTCGGTGAGATCGTCGGCAGCGAGGGAGTTCTTAGGCTCAGCTAGCTGCTGCGATGCAGCCCAGGAACCGACCCAATGCGTTTGAGCGAGAGCTTGGGAAAATCCGAAACTCAGGTAGAGGAGTATGACGGCGATGCGCGAGGCCATAAGCTTGATAGATTACACTCCGGTCCTGTTTTGGGCCTGGCGTGGTTGGTGACAGCAAAAAGCAGATCACTCCTCCTCCAAGGTCGGGGTCGGGATGACGGTAGAACAAGGAGGATGCCTGAACGACAGGGCCTTGATAAAGATTCCAAATAGAAGCGTGAGGCGCGGGATGTGGAATCCCGCCCCGCTCTTCCAACACACTATTGCGGGTAGTTAACGATTGTCGTCGGGCTCCAGCTTCCGCCAGCGCCGTTGTTGCCGGCGTCGCAGTGGAACCTGACATTGAGAGGATCCGTGGTGTCGGTGGTTCGGAAGCCAGGCCCTCCAAACGTGAACGCCGGGCCTTCACCCAATGCACTAAAGAAGGCGTTCTTCGCAACTCCACCGGGGCAAACGGCGGCCGTCGCCGAGCCCTGCCAGACCGATGGGCTCTTCTGGTTGGGTGATGGGAACCAGGAATCGTCGTTCGCCGGTATCGAGTAGAACTGATCAGGAAGGTGAATATTGAGCGTGTAGGAAGTGCCATCGGCACAGTAGACGTCGGTATTCATGCTTGCGCCCGCCAGAGAAACCGTCGTCGCTGGATGGCCGTCGGGCATGTACAAGTCATAGCCTCCCAAAACAGTCGCACCAGAATCGACAGTCATCGGACGAGTCATGCCCAAAACGACCGTACCGTCTCCCGGGTTCCAATCGTTCGGGAATTTCGGATCATTGGTTCCCCACCATGTGGTCCAGCGGGCGTAGTCGAGCTTCGTATAGTCGTAGGTGAGCGGCGGATTTGTCGGGAATACCTCTACATCTGTATTGGCCGCCGCATCGCCCACCATGAATTTGTCGACAAAGGCCGCGACTGCCGGGGCCTCGGCGGGGAGTGTTGCACAGTGGTTATGTGCGCCGTCGATATAGAAGCCAAAGCGGTCTCCGATACCGAATGCGTTATAGACCCGTTGCGTCGCGCGTGCTGAGACATAGTTGGATCGATTGGATAGCCAATAGAAATCCGTGTTGCCGGTTTCCAATAGCGCACGAGGCGCCACCAGGGCCATCAATTCGTGATGATCTGTCGGCATCTTGTAACGATTGACGCCAGAGAACTGCCTCATCGGGCTGGCGAACCAATTGTAGTCCGTACGGGCGATGTCTTCGGAGGCATGATCCGCCTCTATCTCATCCGTGACACGCCAGGCTGGAGCGCCACCGCCACCGTTTTCCTGAGCGATCGTCAGCGCAACCCGCTCATCGAGTGCACCGGCAAAGAGTGCCATTTTGCCGGCATAGGAGCATCCGGTGACGGCCAGGTGCTTGATGTCGACAGGTAGCCGATTGGTGGACGACTGAGAAGCAAGGATGATGCCGTCGATGAGACGGCTCACTCCCCACGACCAGGCGGCGTATTGACCCGAGTTGCTGCCGCCGGCGCAAGATGATCCAGCGCAAAGTTCAGGGTAGAGCGTGTAGAAGCCGTCGGTGGCGCTCGGACGGCCGTATGTGGTTACGTTGTTGTGGACGAAATCGATGCTAGCGATTGGGCGCGTGGAGAAGACGCTGGCTGGCAGGCTGCCTCTGTTAAACCCAGAGTTGCTGGCAAAGAACGTCATGGCGATCAACGCTGGGAACGGGCCATTGCCCATTCCGGTTGGAATGTAAACGCCCGACCTCAAAGTCATCGACTTGCCGTTCCTGGTAACAGTCACGGTCAGAGTACCTTTAGCCGGCGCCGTCGCCGGCGTGTACGTCGCGCTAATAGTGCAGTCGGAGCAGTCAGGCTTAGGGCCGATTTCGTATTTCTCGATGGAAGCCTTGATCTCTTGACGCCGACGCTCCCAGTTTGCCAAAGAAGTGTCGCGGGTTCCGTCGACAAACCGAAACGGGTCTGGCAAAGGCCGAATGATTGGAAGTTGAGCGAAGTTCGGGAAGCTAGGCGCCGCAAAGTTCGCGCCGGTATTCTCGACGTCGTAGACCAACGGAGTAGTTGCGCTATTAGACGTATCCTCCTGCGCGAATGCTCCTACTGCGGTAGCCGACACCAACAGAACCAAGATCAGCGAAATAGATAGTTTTGCAAGACTGAAATTGTTGTGAAATTTAGGCATCGTGGTCATCTTTTCTACGCTTGGTGATATGGACGACATGGTCCTTTTTCCTCCTGGGGGTTGTGCGCGACTTTGTGCACCCAGATTCGAATAGCGAAATCCGTACAGGTTGAACAGTTAGTTCGGTTCAACAACAAAAGGCCGCGAGTATATACATCGGGACAAAAGGGCCTGTCAAGAAGGAGGCCGGATGAAGACCCCCTTCAGCGCTGCAGATCACCTCCCAGTGCGCTTCTCAGAAATCCAATAAAGCCGTATATTTTAAGGACTTTCTGAGTAGCCCGTCAGGGCTTACCAAAAAGTTTGCGATTACTTGAAGCGCGCAGCTCAGCGATTTTTGCGAAATGAAAATTCTAAGATTCTCTTCACCCCAGTCTTGACAATGTCTGGGCTGACTGCATAAAGTTCGGGGCGCGAATTTAATTCACAGGGCGCATCTGGGATACAGTTCGTCCATGCGGCGACTCGACTTTACCAATACGCAAGTAGCATCCAGCGAAACGGCGCGCGACATTAACCGCAGCGTTGTGCTGAACCTCATCCGTCACAGGCAGCCGATCTCGCGAGCCGACCTGGCTCGAGTCTCGGGGCTGCAGCGCAGCACGGTGTCGCTGATCACCGAACAACTGATCGAAGAGAAGTGGGTGATCAATGGACCTACCGGACGCTTGCCAAGAGGCCGCCGGCCCACGTTTCTGCGATTAAACGAAAGGCGGGCGATTCTCGTTGCCGATATCCGGCCGGCGCAGACAACCGTCGCGCTCGGCGATATCAATGGGCACTTTCTGTCTCAAGTAGCCTTTACCACCCCGGCCGATGCGGCTGCGGGAGCGAAGCAGATTGCGGCGCGAGTTCAGGAGTTGATCCAGGCTCATCCCAAATTGGTATTTGAAGGGATCGGAATCAGCCTGCCAGGACGATACGACGAATCCACCAAGCGAGTGATCTTTGCTCCCAATTTGAAATGGAAAGAATTCGATTTGAAGAGCTCCGTAGAAAAGATCACGGGACTCTCTGTGGAGCTGGAGAACGCTGCTAACGCGTGCGTTCTCGCGGAAGTCTGGTTTGGGCATGCCGAAAAGATTCGCGACATGGTTGTAATCACGATCTCCGAGGGAATCGGCACGGGCATTTTCCTGAATGGACAACTCATGCGCGGAGCCCACGGCATGACTGGTGAATTCGGCCACGTAGCTCTTGATCCCACGGGACCGGCATGCACCTGCGGTGGGCGGGGATGCTGGGAAGTTTACGGCTCCAACCGCGCCGCGCTGCGTTACTACCACGCCTCCGGGAGAGGTTCAGAAGAGCTCAGCTTTGCAGATCTTCTCGCTTTATCAAGCGCCGGAGACGCGCTGGCTATTACCGCTCTCGAGCAGATGGCGCGAGGAATCGGACGCGGTGTGCGCATGCTGGTCGCTGGCCTCGCTCCCGAGGAGATCGTGGTGGTTGGAGAATGCACGGCACAGTGGGCGCGTTTCGCTCCCATTGTGGAAGCGGAAGTCAAAAACGGAATGCTGTTTGGAAAGCCTCCGCGCATTCGCCCGGCGGAAGGAAACATGGCGCGTCTGCGCGGAACCGTCGCACTCGTGCTGCAAAAACATTTTGGCGCCTCGGCGCGCTTGGAAATCGGCCAACCCGCTCTGCTGGCCAGAAAGAAAGCAGTGGAGTAGAGGAGTTGGGCCGAGCCCATATAGTGTCGCGGATTCTGCTGTATCCAGTACGAAGAGGAGATCTCCATGACGAGACGAAGTGTGGTGCATGAGACGCTTGGGCCCTCAACAACTTACAAGTCAGCCGTTGTAGCCTGTTTCATTCTGCTACTCGTATGCCTGATGGTCTCCTCCACTGCATGGGGGCAAGTGCTCTACGGCACACTGACGGGCAACGTGACCGATCCTTCCGGCGCAGTAGTGCCGAACGCCAAGGTCGAGGCCGTAAACACGCAGACTGGTCTCGCCCGAACTACGACCACCGATGCCAACGGCGTATATCGCTTCTCTGATTTGCAGCAAGGCAACTACAAGGTGTCGATTACATCAACCGGTTTTGCGACAGTTGCTCTGCAGAACGTCGGCGTCACGGTAAACAACATCAAGCGCGCTGATGCTCAGCTCAACCTTGCCCAAACTGAAACTACGGTAGAGGTGAATGCCGCGCAAGAAATATTGCAGACCGATAAGGCCGATGTGCATACCGACCTCACGGCTCAGCAGATCAATAACCTTCCGATTTCAGGTTCTCAGGGACGTAATTTCCAGACGCTGCTGCGCATTATTCCCGGTGCAGCATTACCCGCCGAGACGAACTCGCTCGCCGGGAACCCGCAGCGTGCGATCTTCGCCAACGTAAATGGGCAGTCACAGACGGCGAACAACACGCGCATTGACGGTGCCCAGGACATCTATCCCTGGCTTCCATCGAATGTGGCCTATGTCCCGCCAGCGGACGCGATCGAGACTGTGAACGTGGTGACCAACTCGTTCGACGCCGAGCAGGGTCAGGCTGGCGGCGCCGCCATGAACGTGCAGATCAAGTCGGGCACGAACTCATTTCACGGCACCGCCCACTGGTTCCATTTTGACCAGAATTTTGCGGCGCGCGACTATTTCCAGACGAACACCATCAGGTTCCCGAAGAAGAACAGGAACAACCAGAACCAGTTTGGCGGCCAATTCGGCGGACCCATTAAGAAAGATAAGCTGTTCTTCTTCGTCGATTACGAGCGCACCACGCAGCGGCAGTTGGCTGGGCCGGATACGCGAACACTCCCCACGGCTGCGATGGCGACGGGTGATTTCCGCAATCTGCCCGGGAACCCGATTATTTATGACCCGGCCACCGGCGATGCGACCGGCGCGGGAAAACAGCAGATCTCCTGCAATGGCGTTCCGAACATGATCTGTCCGAATCGCATCGACCCTGCTTCGTCGGCGATGATCAAGCTATTGCAACCACAAATCGCGAAGGAATTCGCGACATCGACGCTCACGAACAACTTCGTCGGCAGCAGCACGGCGCTCTTTAATCGCGACAGCGCCGACGGAAAAATCAATTATGTTGTGAGCGATAAGACAAATGTCTTTGGCCGCTACAGCTTCTCGAAGACCCTCGTTTTTGATCCTCCTCTTCTGGGAGAAGCGGTCGGGGACGCCACAAACGGTGGACAGCTCGGCGATGCGCCGGGCTTGGTTCAAAGCGTAGGGTTGGGCGCGACACACACGTTTAGTCCGAACATGCTGCTGGACTGGAACTTCGGTTTCACCCGTCTGCGGCTTGGTTCCACCTTCGACCTCACTTCGGCAAAGGGACTGAATGACCTGAGGATTCCCGGCACGAACGATGCGGGAACCCTGGGTAATCCAAGCCTTTATTTCGGTCTTCCGGGGTTCATCTTTCCCGTCGGACTGAATCTCGGCAATGCGCAGCCTGCCAACCCGTTCGTCTTCCGCGATGGCAGCTATGTTACCGGCGCCAACCTGAGTTGGACGCGTGGCAGACACGGATTCCGCGGCGGCATTGAGTGGAACCACTCCCAGATGAATCACTTCCAGCCGCAAGTCGGCACCTTCAACACGCCTCGTGGAGCTTTTGACTTCAACGGCATGTCCACCTCCCTAACCGGAACTACCGCTACCTGGTTTAATCAGTGGGCCGATTTCATGTTAGGTCTGTCGGACCGTAGCGGAAAGGCGATTGCACTACAGAATCCGAACGCGCTGCGATGGTCTCAATGGGCCTGGTACCTCCGCGACCAGTGGCAGGTGACGCCTAAGCTGACAGCGACACTCGGAGTCCGCTGGGAGGCCTACCCCTTCGGATACAGCGATAATGGCAAGGGACTGCGTTATCTCGATCTGAAGACTGGGAACGTGCTGATCGGCGGCTACGGCAATATTCCGCGGGATGACGGTGTTGATGTTGGTAGTGGGCAGTTCCTGCCGCGTGTCGGCTTCGCCTATCGGCTAACCTCTTCAACCGTGGTCCGTACTGGTTACGGCATGAATGCCGATTCCAACAACTGGCGCGACTTCCGCAACGCGTATCCCGCAAACGTGTTCGTGGACAACATCACTGGAAATTCCAACGCTATTGCGGTAACAAGCCTTACTGGTTTGAATGCCACAGTCGCGAGCGGCGCCAAGACACTTCCAACGGGCGTCGTGCTGACGCCCCTTCCCGATCTCAGCAGCGGTGTCATCCCGTTACCTCTCAACATCGGTACGACTACAATCCCCCAGCCCTTCCGTCGCGGATACATCCACAACTTCAACTTCACCCTGCAGCAAGAGTGGAAGGGGTTCGTGCTCGACACTGGCTACGTTGGGGCGCGTGGCATCCGTCCTCTGGTGCAACTGAACATGAACGCTTCGCCCGCTGGCACCGGCAACGCAGGTGGACTGTTGAGCCAGGCGCTGGGCAAGACTATCACCGGAGGCATCACGGGGCTGGTTCCTTTCAAGAACAGCTTCTACGACTCGATGCAGACCAAACTCACACGGCGATTCCACGATGGGTCGATGGCCGGACTGTCCTGGACATGGTCGAAGGCAATCGACTACGCCGACAATGATGATTTGGGCAGCGTAGCTTTCGCGTTCCCTGCCTACTGGGAGAAGGGGCGTGCGGTAGCCGGGTATGACCGTACCCACAACATCTCCATCTACGGCGTCATGCAATTGCCGTTTGGGAAGGGAGAACGGTGGGCGCAGACGGGCATCGGCAACGCTATCCTCGGCGGTTGGCAGATCAGCCCGCTAATCAACTACCTCACCGGTCTGCCGTTCACCGTCAACTGCCCGGGCGCCTTGAATGCTGTCGGATCCACACAAACATGCGACCTGGTCGGCAAGTTCACTGTTCTGAATGGCAAGCCCAACCGCGACGGCATTTGCGCCTTGAGCGACTTGAGTTGCAGGTACTTCGACCCGAGCGCGTTCGCGGCGCCGCTTATCACTAGCAACGCTAACGCTCACCTCGGAAACACCAACCGTAACGAGTTCCGTGGCCCGGGGTATTTCGGTATGAACCTGAGCCTGGCTCGTCAGATCAAGTTGACCGAGCGCTTCGCCGTGCAACTCCGAGCGGATGCGATCAACTTCACGAACACGCCTCACTTCGCCAACCCGACGGCCAACAATTGTCCGGCTAACGCGACCCTGGGGGCCGTGTGTAACACTGGCTCGCCAACATCGACGTTCGGTGCAATTACCGGCGGTCTGCAGCCGGGCGGTTTCTTCGGTCCAGATCACGGTGCTCGACAAATCTGGCTGGCGGCTAGAGTGATTTTCTAACAGGGGCTCGATTGGAGCTTGCGTTTCGAAAACCAGCGAAACGCAAGCCACGAAAAGAGCTTTTGCAATTCACGAGAGCTAACCCAAGAAACCTGAGAGTAACGGCTTCTAGGCTTAGCTAGTTTGTCCGCACATCGAACTACATTGAGCCCCCACGCGGGTTTTCGCCTAGTGTCACGAGAATGAGGATGTGAAGTTAGACATTTCTATTTAGAGGACCGGTGATTCTGGTATCGAAGACAGACACCCGGCCGGGGGCGGGCGGCAGGTCCCTGAGTTCCAGGAACGGCTTCTTCGGTTTAGGGGTCTTGCACGCACCCCTTACCGAGGAGTTGCCAGGTGAGCCCTCGCTTGGCAACTCCTCAATTTTTTTGTCAGAATAGAAACCAAGCTGCCGGGACCGGGAGAAGAGTGCGCAAGGCGAGCAACGGATTTGCGATCTTAAAATTCGCTGTTTATACGCTGTTATTCACTGTTCTGACGTGTGCTCGAAGAAGTTGAGGTCGCTGCAATCGATTGCCATAATGGGAGTTGCGAGAAATTATCCGTTGCTCTACTGTCCCGATGCGAAAAAATTCACTGTTTAATTCGCTGTTCGTCTTGGTGCAGCTCGAAGCTGCAGAGAGTAGCACGGTGTTTTCCAGAGGCAATGTGTCGGCCATTTAGTCGGGCAAAGTTGCTTCACTCGTGATTGTGAACTGCGCTCTCGCTCCAGGGGGCAGGGGCCTGCCCGGCACCGTTATGGGTTGTCCTCCACCGATCCACACGTTGACCTTTCCGGGAATAATACGGCGTTTCCCATCTTGATCCACAACGCTCAAATCGCGCTCCCGCAGCCTAAACGAAACCCTGTTTTGCTCGCCTGGCGCTAAATGTACACGCTGAAAGCCTTGCAATGCACGCAGAGGCGCTCCGGCAATCCCGTTATGGGTTATGTATAGTTGCGCGATCTCATCACCTTCTCTCCGGCCGGTGTTGGCGATATCGACGGAGATCGTCACCGACTCATTGGCAGCGATGCTCTGCTTGTCGACCTCCGGGTTGCGATATGCGAACGTTGTGTAGCTCAGGCCGTATCCGAAGGGATACAGAGCGTCGCCGCGAAAGTAGCGGTAGGTTCGGTTGGCCATTGAGTAGTCCTCGAATGGCGGAAGTTGAAGAACCGATTTGTAGAACGTTATCGGCAACCGGCCGCTGGGACTGAAGTCTCCGGCAATCGCCTCCGCGACCGCCGTTCCACCTTCCCCTCCCGGATACCAGGATTGAAGAATCGCGGGAATATAGTGATCAGCCCAATTTACGGCCACCGCGCTTCCACTCGTGAGCACCAGAATGATCGGCTTGCCGATCGCGTGAATTCGTTCAAGAAGCTTTTGTTGCGGCGCAGGTAGATCGAGGCTGGTGCGATCTCCCCCGGCGAATCCTTCGGTGTGAACGTTCATCTCTTCGCCTTCAATGCGTGGCGAGAGACCGAGCACCATGATGACGAGATCGGCCTGCTGCGCGGCATCGACAGCATCCTTCCCGTCTTGCCCCGGCATGCTCCAGACAAAGCGCGCCTCAGCGCTGCGAATCGTTTGGAAATACTCGATCTTAACCTTATACGCGTGGCCCTTCTCGAGGTGCATCGGCTTCGTCAATGTGTCGGCAGGATGATGAATCGTCCATTCTTCCGCGATCAACTGATCATCCACCCAAAGACGGAATCCGTCCTGGCCAGCGAATCCGATCAGGTAGTCGCCAGTTTGCGGTGCAACGAGAACGCCGGTCCAGCGTACGGAATAGTTCTTCGGCAACTGCGGCGAAATTCCCTGATCTCCCCAGGCGAAGTTCACCGTGCTATCAGTGCGAGTCATGACCGGCGCGTCTTTCAACTCGACGTTTGCGAAGTACTCTCCCTTAAGCCCATGCTCTCTTCGGGAATTGTCAGTGAAAAGAGCGTCGGAAGGAATGGCATGCATCACAGGTCCAGTAAGACCTGTTCCCTCTGCGTAAATCACCTTCGATTGTGAAAAGCGGCGGCGAATGCCTTCGAGGATCGTCACCGGCCTGGACGGCGTTCCATTGTAGTTGCCGACCAGGGCATCAAGATTATCTGCGTCCGGACCAATCACTGCGATCGTTGAGTACCGCTTCCCGAGTGGCAGAAAGTGGTTCTGATTCTTCAGGAGGACGAGCGATTCACGCGCGGCTTGCACCGCGAGCTGGCGATGAGCTTCGCTGTCGTTATCCTCAAAAGCAATGTTGGAATAGGGCACCAGCGAGGGAGGATCGAACATGCCTAGACGAAAACGCGCTGAGAACAATCGACGCAGAGCACGATCCAGATCGGCCTGAGTCATCAGGCCCTGCTGAACCGCTTGGAGTATCGCGTCGCGCTCAGTCTTTACGCGCGAGCGGGGATTGCCGCAGATAAGATCGGTGCCTGTCTTGAGCGCCACACTCACGCCTTCTTCCATGGATTTGCTGAAGTGATGCCCGTTGAAGATGTCCGTTACCGCGCCGCAGTCGGAGACTACGTATCCTTGAAAACCCCAATCGTGCCGCAGGTGCTCTTCGAGCAGATCGGTGTTCGCGCAGGCCGGCTGGCCGTTGAGTGAGTTGTACGCGCACATCACCGACTGCGCTTTGGCTTCGACCACGGTTGCGCGGAATGCGGGAAGATAGGTGTCTTCCATATCATGACGCGAGGCCTTAACATCGACACTGTGCCGAGTTGGCTCCGGTCCGCTGTGGACAGCAAAGTGCTTGGAAGTGGCAACTGTTTTCAGGTATTTGGGATCGTCGCCCTGCAAACCAGTGACAAATGCAATTCCCATTCGGGAAGTCAGGAACGGATCTTCACCGTAAGTTTCCTGGCCGCGCCCCCAGCGTGGATCGCGAAAGATGTTAATGTTTGGAGACCAGATGCTCAGACCGCGATACCAGTCAGTGCTGCCGTCGGGATGCTGATCGTGATAGTACTTCGCCCGAAATTCCGTGCTAATAACATTTCCGATGCGATGCATTAAGGACTCGTCGAAGGTAGCCGCCATGCCGATCGCCTGCGGAAAGACGGTGGCATTACCAGCTCGCGCTACGCCGTGCAATCCTTCGTTCCACCAGTTGTACTCAGGAATTCCCAATCGGGGAACGGCATCTGCGGTGTGGCCGAGCTGCGAGACCTTCTCTTCGAGCGTCATTCGAGAGATCAGGTCATCAACGCGCTGTGCGATCGGCAGGTCAGGATTCTTGTAAGGGAAATCCGAGTTAGATTGTTGCGCGAAAAGTGCGGAGCATTGTACGAGCGAGAGTAGAAAAACCAATAGCTGACTGTTCACCATCGATAAAGATCGTCGGTTTCTCACGATTGGACGAGTTCCTCCAAAGGCCGTTCAGTAAAACACTTGACAGAGCAGAAGATCAAGACCTAGTTTGCGCTGCAAACTAAAGGAACGAAGGAGTCAGCTCGAAATGTTTGTCTTACCTGTGGCCGCTGTAGTCTGCCTGCTCGGAAGTTCTACAGATACGAGAACTCTGCGCAACGCTGCCCACGCCAAGATACATCTTGGAAGCGCCGTCAGACCGGGCTTCATCATCGAGGACAGCCGCTATGCTACGACGCTGGCGCGTGAGTTCGATCAGCTTGAGCCCGAGAATGAAATGAAATGGTCCTTACTGCGCCCGGCGCGAGATCAATTTGATTTTGGGCCCGCCGACGAACTTGTTCGTTTTGCGCAACAGAACAAGATGGCAGTTCGCGGCCACACTCTATTATGGCATCAGGCGGTCCCGAAATGGCTCGGCAGTGGAAACTGGACGTGGAATGAACTTTCGCAGCTCATGGCTGATCACATACAAACGGTGGTTAAGCACTTTGCCGGGTCGGTATATGCATGGGACGTAGTCAATGAAGCTTTTCATCCAGATGGTAGCCTCCGGTCGACGATCTGGTATGACTCACCCGGAATCGGAGCCGAAGGTCCGTACGGCTACATCGAACGCGCATTCGTGCTCGCTCACGCGGCTGATCCCAAGGCCAAGCTGTTCTACAACGACTACGCATTCGAAGGCGGTGGTCCAAAATTCGAAGCGATTCTGGCCATGGCTCGCGACTTCAAGAAACGCGGCGTGCCGATTGATGGCATCGGATTCCAATGTCATTTCGCTCTGGATTCGACCGCTTTAGCAAGACTCGAAAGGACTATGCGTGCCTTTACGGATCTTGGACTTGAGGTCCAAATTACCGAACTCGACATACGCCTCCCCTTGGACAGCGCTGGACAGGCCAATCCGCATGATCTGGAGCGGCAGGCGCAACAATACGGCAACGTCGTTCGGGCTTGTCTGGCAGTGCGCGGCTGCACGGCAATTCAGGTATGGGGGTTTAGCGATGCCCACTCCTGGATTACCCGCTCCTTCCCGGGATATGGAGCGGGTACTCTCTTCGACCAGCAGTATCGTCCCAAGCCGGCCTATGGCGTGGTTTTGGATCTACTCTCACGACATGGTTCTGGAATGCGGTAAAAGATGTTCGAACCTTCCCATAGCCTGCGCGTCAAATCGCTCGAATATGCGACAAAAGGGCCCACAATTATGCGTCGATGCTTGCCTGATTGGCTTCTGCATGTCAGGCTAATGCTGCGAATCGTGATACTCTCGGAACCAAGACTCAAGGCCAATGGCGGGAAGAAATCATAGTTCTACCTCCCGTAATGGGAACGGCGATCGAGTAACGCTCAAGCATCTCGCCAAACATCTGGATCTCTCGCCCACCACCATCTCCGTCGTGATCAGCGACTCTCCTCTGGCTGCCACCATTGCAGAAAAGACGAAGCAACGAATTTGGGAGGCGGTGCGGCAGTTCAATTACCGACCCAACGTCTTTGCCCGGTACTTGCATGGAAAACGCACTTACTGTGTCGCCGTGCTGGTCCCGGATATCGGCGACGAATTTTCGTCATCGCTGATTAGCGGCATTGAGAAACGTCTCGCACAACAGGGATACTTCTACTTCGTTGTCAGCCACCGCGGCGCACCGGAGCTGATTGAGAAATCGCCCGACACGCTGTTGGATCGCGGTGTCGAGGGCATGATCTTTATCAACACTCCACTCGGGCGGCGGCTACCTGTACCCGTGGTTGCGGTTTCTGACATCACGGAAGCTCCCGACGTGAGCAGTATCGTCATCGACAACGCTCGCGCCGCCCGTCTAGCTCTAAAGCATCTTCGCTCGTTGGGACATCGTACGATCGCATTCTTCCGTGGTCCTGAGGGCAACGGCGATACGGACGATCGCTGGGAGAGCGTGCAGAAAGCTGCCGCGGACCTCAAGATCCCGATCGCGCCGAGATTGACCCGCAGTCTTGGCAAGTATCCCGAGTGCAATAACACCACGATGGCCGATTTGGGATACCATGCAGCCAAAGAGCTGTTGAAGGCTTCACGCGATTTCACAGCGCTCGTTGCTTTCAATGATGGTTCAGCCATCGGAGCGATCCGGGCATTTCGCGATGCCGGCCTGAAGGTTCCCAAAGACGTGTCGGTGATCGGCTTCGATGATATCGACCAAGCCGCCTTCAACGTTCCCCGATTAACGACCATTCGCCAGCCGCTGATCCGGATGGGTGAGCTGGCGGCCAGCACGCTAATCAAGCGGATCGAAAATTCTGAAGAAAAGTCCCGTGAAATCCTGGTGGAACCTATGCTCGTCGTGCGTGAATCGACGCGCGCTTTGGCAGCCGGCGCAAAAAAGACGCCAATCAGTAACTCGCAAGGTCACAACGCCGTCGGCGAGTAGAATCCACACGTCGTCGCATCGCCGAGCCAGCTGCGATAAAAGAGAGATGGCTTCGCAAAAAACATTTGACAACAATACCCAGCCCATGCCAGAGTTTCCAGCCGAGAAAATCTAAATCGATTTAGATTTTGATCTGTAAGGTTTTAGTCGATATGTCGTAAGCACAAAATCTCCATTCCGGAGGCTGGCAATGAAGCTTTCGTCCACGCATGCCGAGAGACTTATTCAGGCCGCGACGTCCCGCCGCAGGCACCTTCTCCTCGCCCTCAGTGTGTTTCTGGGAATACTTGCAACTCAGGCCCTCGCGCAGGAAGCCACACTGGTTGGCACGGTCAGCGACAGCTCAGGCGCTGTCATCCCAAATGCCACGATCACAATCACGAATATGGCGACCGGGCAGGTTCGTAATCTTGCCACCAATGACGCCGGGCAGTATGTGGCAACCGCGCTTCCGATCGGCACGTATGATGTCAAGGTCCAGGCGGCCGGCTTCGGTCTGGCCGATACGACCGGCGTCGTTCTGAACGTAGGAGACCGCCGGCGCGTCGATTTCGGTCTGAAGGTTGGCACAACTCAGACCTCGATCACAGTCGAAGCGGCTTCCATTGCGGTCAAGACCGACAGCGGCGAAGTCAGTAGCGTGATCACTGGTGAGCAGATCACGCAGCTCGAGACCAACGGCCGCAGCCTCTACTCAATTGTCAATCTCACTCCGGGGGCGAGTAGCCTGCAGGGAGACTTTCAGGTTCCGACTCCGATGGGCGGCGACCAGAACGTTGCTTTCAACGGTCAACGTGTGGCCCATAATCTGTACATGATCGACGGCGCAGAAGCTGCAGATAGAGGTGGTTCCGGCGCGATTGTGATGCCTTCGATCGATGCCATTGCCGAGTTCCGGCAGTTGACGTCCAACTACAGCGCGGAATATGGGCTGTCATCTTCGGCAACCGTGACTTCAGCGCTCAAGTCCGGTACCAGGACCTTGCATGCCTCGGGCTGGTGGTTCGGGCGCAACGATGCATTCAACGCTCGAAACTTTTTCACTCCCAGATTTAACGCGAATGGTTCAGAAAACAAGATGCCGAAGCTGCGGTTTAACACTTACGGCTTCAACGTCGGTGGGCCAGTGAAGTTCAAGAGCGGCTCCGATCCCAAGACTTTCTTCTTCTACAACATGGAATGGCGCGATCTGATCCAGGGTGGAGCCCTGAGGACGAATGTCCCATTCCCCAGCACGTATGCCGGAAACATGAACGAAGCTCTCAACTTCGGCGGCGTTCTAAATACCGGCCAAACGAACCTGCACGTACCGAACTTCTCCACGCTTTCTTCCGCGCAGCAGGCGAAATTTACCGCTGCGCGTCTTAGTTCGGGCCAACCCTTTCCCAACAACACCATCGCCGCATCTCTGCTCGATGTCAATGCGCAGGCGTTGCTAAAAGCTGGAATATTCCCAGCTCCCACTTCGGGGCGGACATTCATTGGCGGCGCGGATTCGCCCACGAACGTGAAAGAGGAACTGGTCAGGATTGACCATACCTTCAACGAAAAGTTTTCCGTCTTCGGGCATTTCATTGCAGAACAGATTCTGCAGACCGATATTCCTACACGCTGGAGCGGTGGCGCGAACCTGCCTACTGTCTACGACACATTCGGCAATCCCTCGTACAGCGCGGTCGTTCATGCAACGAATATCATTAGCCCGACCTTACTCAACGAAGTAGCGTTCAACTATGGCGGCAATCGCATCAACATTCTTCCTGCCGGCAAGTACAAGTTGACCGATACGGGCTTCTCGCAGCATAAGCTGTTTGGCAGTACGACCGACGTCACTCCAATCATCAACCTGAACGCGGGTGGAAAGACAGGATCGCGTTACGACGCGAACTGGTGGCCATGGAGCAATGTTGCCGACAGCTATCAAATTCGCGATGACCTGTCCTGGACGAGGGGAACTCATCAGTGGAAGTTCGGCGGCGGATGGTTGAACTTCCGCAAGCTGCAACCATTGCAGACAACCACCCAGGGCAACTTCGGATTTAACGGGAATTTCACCGGCTACGATTTTGCCGATTTCCTGCTTGGCCTCTCCAGCGGCTACAGCGAAGCTGCCCTCAAAGACGACCGAAACTGGAACAGTGTTTCCTGGTTTGGATATGTTCAGGATAACTGGCGAGCCACCAGGCGTCTGACCCTCAACCTCGGCCTGCGTTGGGATGGAATTCCGCACACGGCGGAAATCAACGGCCAGATGTCGAACTTCTACCCGGATCTCTACAATCTCGCCAATGCGCCTCTGTTCGCGAACGCAAACGGCACACAGATTTGTTCTGGAGCTGGTATTCCGAATTCTTCATGCACAGCTGCGAGCCCTGCTCTGGCAACCGGTCCCAATCCCGCACTCAACGGGCTCTTGCAGTACGCAAATGGTCTTGGGGTGCCGGGCAAGACTCCGGGCGTAACCAATGGCCTAGTGGACAATCATTGGAACAACTGGGGACCGCGGCTGGGCTTTGCCTATGATTTGACTGGACATGGAACAACGGTGCTTCGTGGAGGGCTCGGCATCATGTTCGAACGAATCCAGGGCAATGACATGTACCAGGCTGGAGGCAATAATCTATTCGGTGGATCGGCTTCGCTAAGCAATGTCTCGCTTTCCGATCCGCATATCGGGGTAGATCAAACCAATGCCAATATCAGTACAGCGACGCTTCCGGTAACAGTCAACAATCTTCAGGAGCTCGACGCCAAGCACTACAAGAATCCAACCAGTTATCAATACAGTCTTGGCGTTCAACACCAGCTTGGACGGCAAACTGTACTGTCCACGTCCTATGTAGGAAACCAGAACCGGTACTTGAGCTTCCGCCAGGAACTCAACTTGCCAAATGCAAGCTTACTGCCTAGCTTTATCACTAATTCAACGGCAGCCTCGCAGTACAACCGGGTTGTTCCTTTTTTGGGCTACAAGAGCATCAACCTAAACCAAAACGGCGCGAACTCGAACTACAACTCACTTCAGGTAGAGCTGCGATCCAAGATACGTGACCTCTCGCTGCAGGGGGCGTACACGTGGTCTCGCGCTCTGGATCCTACCACCGGAACCGGCGGCGATGGTTTTGATCTCAACAACACATCGAATCCGTATCTCGGCTGGAAAAACGATTGGGGTCCATCGATCTTCGATCGTACGCATGTTGCCTTCGTCAACTTCATCTACAACGTTCCGTTCTTCCGCTCCAGTTCCAACGCGCTGCTGAAGAACACCGTCGGCGGATGGGAGTTGTCAGGAATCGTGACCATGGAATCGGGAGCGCCGCTTAACCTTGGAGTCAGCGGCAACAATGTCTGCCAGACGGTTCAGAACTGCGCTGTCCGGCCGAATCAGATTGGGTCAATCAGCTACCCGAAAACAGCCGCAACGCTGTCGAGTGGAAACAACACGATTCAGTGGTTCGATCCGTCAGCCTTTGCCATTAACCTCATACCGGGCAGCACAACCGCCATCTTCGGCAACATGCGAAAAAACGCGTTGCGCGGTCCCGGACGTGACAACTGGAATATGGCTCTCTTCAAGAACATCGCCTTCACTGAGCGTCTACATACCGAACTCCGTTTCGAGGCCTACAACATTTGGAACCACACCCAATTCCGTGGAGACGTAAACGGTGGAGGCGTCAACAGCGCAATCGGCGGTACTGATGTGGGCAAGATCACAAGCGCCTATGACGCCCGAACTCTTCAACTGGGAGCCAAGGTGATCTTCTAGCCTCTCTGTATAGAACCCTCGCACGCCCCGCCTGTTCGGCCACAGGCGGGGTTTTTCTTTGTGTTCATTCGGCAGAGACGCAGCACGCTGCATCGCTGTTTGTGGCGCAAAGGCTGGTTTGACTATCCAGCCCAAGAGTCGCGGAGCGACGGTATGAGAAAGCCCAGCACGAACTGCTGGGTCGAAAAGGAAAGATCGGAGTGCCGGAGGCACGGCATTGGTTTCGTCCCCAAACAGTGCCGCTTCCCAGGGCTCCCTATTTGCCAACGGCGTACCCAGGACGGTGTCCTCGGTTTCACATTGCCCGTCTCCAGCGCAGAGACATGGTATTGGTCCTGAGTCTGGCGGGCAGAGCTGTCCAAATTCGCGAACTAAAAAACGGAGATTGAGACAAGCCTGCGGCATGCTGTGTCTCTATCATTGTGAGAGACTCACCTATTCATCCGAGCATGAGATTCTTGGTATCCATATCATTCGTGCTTTTCTCGGCCCTGCTTGCGCATGCACAAGCCACTCCTTCCGAGGCCCTGATGTTGGAGCAGCAAGGAAGACTTCCCGAAGCCACCAAGGCGTGGCGCGCAGTAACGGAGCAGAATCCGCGTGACGCTGCAGCATTCGCCAGCCTAGGCGTGGTTTTATCGAAACAGAGCAAATACGAAGAGGCAGTTGGGGCCTATCGCAAAGCGCTCGCGCTCAATCCGAAGCTGGCCGGCATTCAACTCAATCTTGGATTGGCTCTTTTCAAGCTGGGCCGGTTCCAGGAAGCAATCGCGCCGTTTCGCTCGGCGCTGGCGGCCGATCCGAAAAATATGCAGGCAAGAACGCTGCTCGGAATGAGCTACTACGGAGCCAAGCAGTTTACGGCGGCTGTGAAGACTCTGGGAGTTGCTGCGAAGGCAGATCCGTCGAACATCGAGTTGCAGCAGACATTGGCGCAGAGCTGCTTGCAGACGAAGAATTATCCGTGCGCGATTGATACGTTCCATCACATTCTGCGGATAAACCCAGACTCAGCCGCCATTCACATGCTATTGGGCGAGGCCTTTGACGGCTCGGATCGCACAGTCGATGCAATTTCCGAGTTTCAGGCAGCAGCAACTGTCGGCCCGCGGGAGCCGAATGTCCATTTCGGACTTGGCTATCTTTATTTAAAAGCGAACCGGCTTGATGAAGCCAAGCAGGAATTCAACAACGAGCTGATCAATGACCCAACTCACGCCCAGGCAGTCGCTTACCTGGGCGATGTCGAGATGAGACATCAGAACGCCGAAGGCGCGATACTGCTCCTGAAAAAAGCGCTCCAGCTCAAGCCCGATCTCCGGCTCGCCTACATGGACCTGGCAGCGATCTACTCCCGGCAGAAGAACTACCCTGACGCAATCGCCGCACTTCAACGAGCCATGGAACTCGATCCATCCGAGCCCGACGCCCATTATCGACTAGCGCGTATCTACCAGGCACAAGGCAAGACGGCAGAGTCGAAGGCGGAGTTCGCCAAGGTAGAGCAGCACTATAAGAAAGAAGATGAGGACCTGGCGGCAAAGATGCCTTCCCTGCCACAGGCACGATGATAAAGAACGAAACGCGACGCTTTAAACCAGATGCCACCTAGTCAGAAATCGAAACAATTCATCGGCAAGCAAAAGAGGTAGGTGACTGTTCATGAATACGTGGCTATCGATACGAATAACGATCGCTGTGTTCTTTGTGATTTGGAGTAGGGTTGATGTTCTCTCCCGCTCCGGAGGGGCGCCTAATGATGGGCGCATTCTTAGCGGCACTCCGGTCTAGCAGTCCTCTGGTGGGCCGGGCTGATTCTTCGCCAGAGATAGTTATTCGGGCGCATCGTTGCCGGGACAAATTGGCCAGTTCTGGCTTTGTTCTTGTCCCACGGATATAGACTAGCGGCGCGCTTCATTCTCCTGGAAACACTGCGGTAAACTCAGCGCAAAATCCATAGGCTACAAGCGAGGTGCCCATAGTGGTGGACGACAACAATCACAATACCGAGATTTCCCGTCGCAGTTTTCTGGAACTTGGATCGGCTGCAGTGACTGGCGTGGCGGGGATTCTCGCAGCTACGGATGTTGCGTCAGGACAATCTGCTGCTCCAGCAGTAAAGACGGGCAGAACGAATCGAATTTCGGATCCCGGTCCAACCAACAAGTCGCTCGATGCGGCAAACGCGGATGTGAATGTTCCGCCAGTGACCGACGCTGGTGGCGTGCCGACCTTCAAATATCCATTCTCTCTTTCGAATCGCCGGGTATTTGAGGGAGGCTGGTCGCGCGAGGTCACAGTGCGAGAACTGCCAGTATCGAAGTCAATGGCGGGAGTCAACATGCGACTCACGGCTGGCGGCATCCGCGAGCTCCATTGGCACACCGCGGCTGAATGGGCCCTCATGCTGTACGGCAGCGCCAGAATCACGGCCGTTGATCACGATGGTCGAAGCTTTGTTCGCGACACGGGCGAAGCAGACCTCTGGTATTTTCCGCCGGGCATTCCTCACTCAATCCAGGGACTCGGACCTGATGGCGCAGAATTTCTGCTGGTGTTCGATGATGGCGACTTCTCGGAATATGGCACCGTGCTGCTGTCCGACATCGTGACCCACACGCCAAAGGAGGTCCTCGCAAAAAACTTCGGAATGTCGAAAGAATCAGTTGGCCAGATGTTCAACGGCGAGCTCTTTATCTTTCAGGCCGCAGTGCCAGATTCGCTGCAAGAGGATCAAAGGATCGCTGCGGGAAGACTCGGCGCCTCTCCTCATGACTTCTCGTTTCGAACGCGTCAGCAAACTCCAACTAAAAAGACCAGAGGCGGAGAAGTTCTCATCGTCGATTCCAGCACGTTCAAAGCATCAACGACGATTGCTGCCGCCATCGTGACCATCCATCCCGGCGGCATGCGGGAGCTCCATTGGCATCCGAACGCCGACGAATGGCAGTATTTCATCAGCGGCAGGGGCAGAATGACAGTACTTGCCACCGGACATCGCGCCCGCACAATGGATTTCGAAGGCGGCGATGTCGGCTATGTGCAAAACACGCTGCCCCACTACATTGAGAACACCGGCAATACCGATCTGCGTTTTCTTGAAATGTTTAAGGCAAGTAGGTATCAGGATCTATCGCTCTCCGAATGGCTGGCGCACACGCCTCCCGAGCTGGTAATGGCTCACCTGAACATTGATAAGACCGCTTATGAAGCGATTCCGAAGGAAAAGGCTGTAATTTTGCCGGAATAGAGATGGCTGTCGGGCACTCGGCTTTCGGCGTTCGGCCAGTTAAGAGTTCCGTTCAGGAAAGCTAAAGTTGGCCAGTTAAGGCTTCCATTTAGTTCACGAAAAAGTAAAGTGGCCGAGCGCTAATCGCCGAAAGCGGACAGCCATCTTTACGAGCCGAGCGGATTATAAAGAAAATGGAGGCGCGGGTCGGAATCGAACCGACGCATAAAGGTTTTGCAGACCTCTCCCTTACCACTTGGGTACCGCGCCCCGTGTCGCTGAATCGGCTTCAGACACCGAAAACCCTCGCCAACAGCGAGGGTCGACACTAGAACTTGACGAAATTGGAGCGGGAGACGGGATTTGAACCCGCGACTTCGACCTTGGCAAGGTCGCACTCTACCGCTGAGTTACTCCCGCTCGGAACTAGCTAAATTATAGCAAAGAAGATGGAAGCACTCATGGCGCAGAGCCGGTGATCGCGATGTATAGGCGGGGCCGTCGGCAATTCGCTTTCGGCGTTCTGCCGGGAGGCCGTTTTGGTCCGCTACACACAACCCTTACGGGCCGAACGCTGACAGCCGATAGCCGACAGCGTGTTTCGCTCGATCGCCCGATTGTCCTATGCCTCCACCTGCAGTGCCCCGATCAGCTCCTTCACATCTCTCACGCGATGTTCGAAGCACCAGCGATAGAGTTGATCGATGATGTGTTCTGTCGCGCACGGATCGAAGTAGCTTGCCGTCCCAACCTGAACTGCGGCAGCGCCTGCGAGCAGGAATTCAACGACGTCACTCCCGGTTGCGATCCCGCCCATGCCGATCACTGGGATGTTCACCGCTTTGGAGGCTTCATACACCATACGGAGCGCGATTGGCTTGATTGCGGGACCAGATAGGCCGGCGGTAAAGTTCGAGATTCGGGGCTTGCGCGTTTCGGGATCGATCGCGAGCGCGGTGAAAGTATTGATAAGCGAGAGCGCGTCGGCTCCGGCTTCTTCGGCTACTCGGGCCATGAGAGGAATGCTGGTCACATTGGGCGAAAGCTTTACGATCAGCGGACGCCGCGCCAGCCGTTTGCAGCTTGAAACTACTTCCTCCAACGCATGCGTATCGCTGCCGAAACTGATGCCGCCTTGCTTTGTGTTCGGGCAAGAGACGTTAAGTTCGTAAGCTGCAATGCTCTCGCTTTCGTTGAGAACGCGAATTACTGCTTCGTAGTCCTCCCGCGTATAGCCGAAGACGTTCGCGATCACTACGATGTTCTTCTTGCGTGCCAGAATGGGAAGTTTATCGCGAAGGAAAGCTACTGCTCCAATGTTCTGCAGGCCAATTGCGTTGAGCATGCCAGCGGCGGTTTCAAACATCCGGGGAGGCGGATTGCCGGCCATTGGGTCGCGTGATAGTCCTTTGACGACGAATCCACCGAGCTTGTCGAGCGCGACGATGTCTTCGAATTCAACGCCGTATCCGAACGTTCCGCTGGCCGCGATAATTGGATTTTTAAAGGTGATACCACAGAAAGTGATGCTCAGGTCGGGGCCGCTACGCGGCAGTGCGAGGGAGCTCATCCTACAGACGATTTAACCACGGAGGCACGAAGTCACGGAGAAAATCTGGTTCTGATTACGTGGTTCCGGCCGCCCTCCTCCGGTACACGGCTAAAGACATCTAGATGGTCGAGTGGAATAGGCAGCTCCCCCGGCAATCGTATCTGCGGAAGGCACGCTTGTGCTCCAATGCTTTCCTGGATATTTCAGCAGTGTACCGGCCGAGAGCGGCCCGGAACCATATCATCGCGACGTGCTCAGGGCCTCCGTGAGCACTCTACCAATCGAGTGCGTCGGCCGCTCGATGCCGAGCAGCGTGCTAAACGTCGAAACCATGTCCACTGGTTCCGCATGGGAACGATATGTTCCCGGCTTGAAGGGAGTGCCGTAGAACGCGAGTGGGACATGAGTGTCGTAGCTGTAAGGCGTAGAGTGGTCAGTCCCGGTGGCGTTGCCTACGACGAAGGGCGGCAGCTCGCCTAATACATACCACCCGCCGTATTCTGCGCGACTGTGCAGGTACTGCTTCCCATAAGAGGTCTGAGGGACCGCGCCCTCCGTGAGCTGCGTCCGTGTATAAACGGCCGGCAAGGAGCCGAGCTGCTTGAAAACCTCGCCCACTGTTTGCTCGGCTTGCGCTTCATTGATCTTTAGAGCGTCGAAATCGTCTTTGCAAAGATAAGCAATCGGCCAGCTTATTGATGCTACGAAGTCCGGCGTGTTCTCGCGATGCCAGAGCTTGGCGTCTTCAGGTCGCAAACAGCGTGGTCCGCCTGTGGCTTGAGGAAACCGCTCTGCCAGTTTCAAATTAATTTCCTGAGCCATGCCGGCTGAGTTCAGCCGTGCTGCCGGAACATGCATTGTCTGTGCGCTTTCCACAAGCGGCGCGATGCCATGATCAGCGGAGAGAGCGATCCAAACGTTTTCGAGGCCTACCTGCTGCTTGAGAAACGCGAAGAACTCAGCCAGTTCGCGATCAAGCGCCAGAGCCATCGCTTCCATTTTGGGACTGTCAGGTCCTACGCGATGTCCAAGGATATCGTTTGCCGACAAACTGACGCTCAAGAAATCCGTCGTCGATCCACTGCCCAGCTTTTCCTGCCGGATAAGTTCTTTGGCGAAGTCGAACTCATAATCGTTGGCAAACGGAGTCTTGCCCACCAGATCGTAAAATCCGAGTCGTTGTCCGGCAGCGTTCATGGCGGGCGCAGTGCTGTCGAGAACCGAACCATCTGCTCCCTTCCACTCTTTATCTAAATATTTTTTGGTTGGGCCGCTCGCTTCGAATGCCACAATCCACGGTGGCAGAGACTTCATGTAGTAGCTCGAACTCACCCAAGCGCCATCTTCGTGATCAATCCAATAGGCGGCGCTGCCGGAGTAGCCGGCAGGAAGAACAGCGGCGCGGTCTTTGAGCGAAATTCCGAAGACACGCGACTTCCCAGCAGTGGCGAGTCGCAGCTCGTCGCCGATTGTGTCGGCAAGCAAATTATGCGGCGAGACTCCGGTCTCGTTTGATCCACCGGGCTTAAGCGTCTGGTAACGACTGTCTTCGACCGAGGTTACGACTTTGCGCAGCGCCGGATCCCACCACTCGTTCCCGCCAATGCCATGTCCATCCGAGTACGCTCCGGTAAACAAGGTTGCATGTCCAGGAGCGGTGTGGGTATTTGCGTAGTCATAGTGGCAGTCAGTGAAATTGGCGCCGTGATCCATCAGCAGGCGGAAGCCGCCTTCGCCAAAGCGATTGTAGTAGCGTTCGAGATAGTCGCCGCGGAATTGATCGATGATGATTATTACGATCAGTTTGGGACGATTCTGATAGGCGGAGCCAAAGGCGGGAGCGATTAGGAAGAAGCTGAGAGCCAGGAAAAGACGAGATCGAGATTTCATTGCGAGCGAATTGTAAATTAAGAATCGGGTGATCGGGCACCCGATGGCCCGATCACCCGAGTCCCCAGTCCTCCTGACCAAACTTGATACATTAGTGCTCCTATGCTCGATCTCAATTATGTCCGCGAGCACTTGCCCGAAGTGGAGGAGAAGCTCCGCCAGCGCGGTTTGAATCCCGAAGAACTGCTAGGAGGATTTCGCGATCTCGATGCGCGACGGCGCCAGGCGATTACGGCTGCGGAAACTCTCAAAGCCGAGCGCAATAAGAAGTCGGAAGAAGTTGGACGTCGCAAGCGTGCAGGCGAGGATGCCACCGCGTTAATGGAAGAGACCAAGTCTTTGCGCGAACAAGGCGAGCGCCAGGAGAGAGTGGCAGCGCAACTGGAAGAAGAGCTGCGCGGGGTGATGGCGCAGATCCCCAACCTGCCCCACTCCAGCGTTCCGATTGGGCGGAGCGAACATGACAATGTCGAGGTACAGCGGTGGGGGACTCCGCCGCAGTTCAGCTTTCAGCCGAAACCACACTGGGAATTGGGGGAGCAACTCGGAGTGCTCGATCTTGAGCGTGCTACCAAACTCTCAGGCGCGCGCTTCGCCGTCTACTGGAATTTAGGTGCGAAACTCGAGCGAGCCCTCGCGAACTTCATGCTTGATCTTCATACGGAACAGCATGGCTACACCGAGGTGCTGCCTCCCTACGCGGTAAATTCGGCCTCCATGTACGGCACCGGAAATTTGCCGAAGTTTGCCGGCGACCTGTTCAAGCTTCAGGAACATGACTTGTGGCTGATTCCGACTGCTGAAGTTCCCCTGACGAATCTCTATCGCGACGAGACTTTGGAAGAAGATGGTCTTCCCATTTCGGTAACCGCTTACACGCCCTGTTTCCGCAGCGAAGCTGGATCCTATGGCAAAGATGTTCGCGGCATCATCCGCCAGCACCAGTTCCAGAAGGTCGAGCTAGTAAAGTTTACGCACCCCGACCGTTCGTACGACGATCACGAGAAGTTGACTCGCGATGCTGAGGTCGTGCTGCAGCGGCTCGGATTACATTACCGTGTCGTGACGCTTTGCACCGGCGATATGGGATTCGGTTCGGCTAAGACCTACGACATCGAAGTCTGGCTGCCAGGCCAAAATTTGTTCCGCGAGATCTCTTCCTGCTCGAACTTCGAGGCATTCCAGGCCCGTCGGGCAAACATTCGCTTTCGGCCGGCCGGTAAAAAGAAAAGCGAATTCGTCCACACCATTAACGGCAGTGGGCTGGCGGTAGGCCGCACCTGGCTAGCGATTCTTGAGAATTTCCAGCAAGCAGACGGCAGCGTTGTGATTCCAGAAGCGCTGCGGCCCTATATGGGAACAGAAAGAATCGTCGCGTGTAGGAAATGAAATGCGCGAATGGCATCCACAGCCGAAGCCGCCGCGCCACAAATGCTTGCTTGGAAAGTCTATTGATTCACGGAGCGCCGCAGAACAGGTTCTGAAGCTGTCTCCCTTTGCGCCCGTTGCTTCATCAGCGTCTTTAGCTTGTCGGGAAGATTGATCAGATCGCTGCCTTTTATGAAAAGTGCATCTGCTCCGGAAGGTTTCCATTCAGCAGGTGAGATTGGATGCGCGGTGAGGATTGCGATCGCAGGCCGGGATTGAAGCTTGCGAGCCGCTCGAATCACATCGAAGCCTGCCGTCGGAGTCTCCATTCGGATGTCGGTAAGAACGACTTCGAAGCTGTCTTGAGCAAGGAGCGTAGTCGCTAGTTTGGCGGAAGTAGCAGTTTCAACATGGAACGCGGCGAGTTCCAGAACGGTTCTGAGAAGCCCCAAAATTGAAGATTCGTCGTCGACTACAAGGGCACGAAACATCAGTGTATGAGCAGACTCCCGTTCTTCGCTCCCGCCTCTTCGGCGTAGCTCGCGCGTCCCGAAATGGCATCGGCCGTCGCTTCTTTGAGGGCGACGTTAATGCGCTCTACGGCTTCATTAGCGAGCTGAGAGGCGTCTTTGTCCCCGGACTTCTGCACTGCGAGGCACAGCGGAAATACCGCATTTCTTACGTGGTGGTTCAATTCTGAAACGATAGCGGCGCGCGACATGGCGCTGGCGAAATGGACTTCTTCCTGCCGTAGCTGGATCGCCAGGCAAACGATCATCGTGCTCAGCGCCGCTACCAGGTCTGCAAGAAAGATGTGCGTTATCAGCTCACGTTCATGAGGAACGATCGCCCAGTGGATGGCTCCTACAGCTGCACCTACTAACACTCCGCAGCAGATCGAGACGAGGATCTTGCCGCCATTCTTGCGTTTCACAATTCGATTCTGCTTTCCCGGCCAGAGGAAAATCAGAAAAACTTTCAATCGCTAGACGAAGAGACCGGGCTCCAAGACAAGGCTGGGCCGGGAACTAAGGGTCCCAGTTTAGCACGCGAAACTGGGCCAATGACATGGAAAATCCAGAGTAGAAGGAGCGAAGCAGATATCTGCAGCACTGCTCATTCCTCGGCCCGCGCTGCTGGATTTAAAGGTTTGGCCGAGTGGCTTTGAGCGATTAGCTCGAGCACGAGAGTCTGAGAGTTCTGCCGGATTGCCAGCCTCAGCTACCCGGTTCTACACTAATCCATAGAGGAAACATCTCCTGACTCCCGGTCAGACCATCAAGAGCTACATTCTGTGGACACACCCGCGCGGCGGATTTCACTACGACGTGATGGTCACTGTCATCCTCGCCTTCATCTTTCTTACCCCGCACAGTATCTTCAAGGACAGCCCCAACTATCTGCGCCTGCATCCCAACGAGATTGTTGTTCGCTCCACCGGCCCTGATGCTTTTGTCTATGAGTTAAACGCGTCGGGCGTCGCTGCCAGCGAATCCGATGCGCAAAAGGCGCTTCAGGAAACCCTGACGCCGATTGCCGGAAACATTGAGATCACGCGCTACGAGGCCTTGCGCGACAATTCGGGAAAGGTCACCGGTTATCGGGTCTGGGCACGCCGCCTGTAAACTCCGAATCGAACAGAGCTTCTTCGGGTTAGACCTTTAAGAGGAGAGTCATGCGCATCGTGCGTCATCCCGTTCATACTCATCTTTGCTGCACAGCACTGGCGCACCTACGCGAAATCCTGCTTGCGGGCACTCTGATGCTTGCGATTCTTTCGTGTCTCCCTGCTTTCGCACAAACGAGGAGCGCCGGAGCGGCTGACCATAATTCTCGACTTGAAACTGTGCTAAAGCAGATGGATACGGCGTCGGGACAGTTCCGTAATGCAGAGGCGGACTTTGTTTGGGATCAATACCAGAAAGTCGTGAACGAGACCGATACCCAGAAAGGGAAAGTCTATTATCGGCGCACCGGCAAAGGCGACACACAAATGATGGCCAACATTCAGTCGCCGGAACAGAAGTATGTACTTTACGCCGACGGCAAGGTTCGGCTCTATCAGCCAAGGATCCAGCAGATAAACGAATACGACGCGGGCAAGAATCGCGACCAGTTTCAAAGCTTCCTAGTACTCGGCTTTGGAGGAGGCGGACACGACCTGCTCAAGCAATTCGACGTGAAGTTCGGCGGTGACGAAGATGTGGATGGCGTGAAAACCGCCAAGCTGGAGCTGGCCCCGAAAGCGCCGAACGTCAAAAATATGTTCAGCCAGATCGTCATCTGGATTGACGCGCCGCGCGGCATCTCATTGAAACAGCAGTTCTTGGAGCCTTCTGGCGACTATCGCATTGCGCACTACACCAATATCAAGCTGAACGGCAAAGTTCCTGACGATGCTTTCAAGTTGCATACTTCTGGAAGCGTCAAGACAGTTAAAGGAAAGTAAACAGTCACACAAATCTCAATTGGAGGTTGGTCCTCCGGACTGCAGTATTCACTGCGCGTTGTTTTAATGAGCGTTACCTGACAGTTACTTCACAAAAAGTCTCTTTCATCCGAGTAGATGCCCACCTATACTGGGCAACGGAAGATGGAGTTTTTGACTCCTAACACTCTCATCATCCACTCCCGCATATTTGAGGAATCGAGCTTGGCCAGACTATTTACCCTCCCCGTAGTCCCCGACCCGAAGCGGCGCCGCACTCCGCGCATCAGTGATAGACGCTACATTCAGGGCCAGAAATTGCTCGTCGAAGCCATGAAATATCTGGTGCAGACCGGTGCCGACGCCAATCGGGATGCCATCGGCCTGCTCTCCGAGCATTTCCGAACGCAATTCCGCATGTCGGATCGGCCAGTCGCGGATTAAGACTGCTGGAACGACCTAACCAACGTTAATCAGTCTTTCTTGCCAAGCCGACCCCCGCCAACATCAGCAAAGCCGGAAAGCACTCCAGCGTGTACCGCGGTTCAGGATTAGGAAGTGTCGCCAGCAGCGCTGAGCGGCACACGATCAAGATCCATAACATTCCGCAGCCCGGCAGTTTGCGCCGCACTGACATCAACGCGGCGACGATGTAGAAGACGTCCAGCAACGCGAGTGCCACCGATATCGCTGATTCCTGCGGAACATCCTCCCAGTTCCACCAATCAAGCTGCAGATTCAGCATCTCTGTCCGCGGACGCAGCCACATATCCGCCAATCTTGCCAGCGGCAGCGCTACGTAATATCGCAAGGGACGCTCACGAATACGCGTATCTGCAAGCTCGGCAAAAGCTCGATCCATTTCGGGACTCAGTGTCAAAGCCTCATTGTATTGAGCGAAAAGCTGCTCCGTACGCTGCTTTTGCGCTGGATTATCGTAGGTTCGAGCAGGGATATTGCTGATATCAACCGCTTCTCCCGGACCTTCCGCCGACACATTCCAGTACACATTCATGACGGATATGAAGTCGACGATCCAGGTTTTCGTCCAGCGATTGAATCCTTTGGGCACGTATTCGCCCGGCATTTCCGCGTAAAAGGGCGCTAATGGCTCGATTTGCTGTAATGTGCGCCAATTTCGCAGCGTCCAAGGCAACAATGGAAGCAAAGAAACGACTCCCAGCAGCACGCCAACCCACACAAATTCCATTTCCCGCGCCGAAATTGCCGTCCAAAGAAGGTACAAAGCGATTGCTAGGAGCAGTAGCCCGCCATCTGGACGCAGATAAATACTCACTGCAATTCCCAATCCGGAAAGGATCCAGTCGGCAACCGCGAACGAATGCGCGACGTCCCAGGACGGCGCAGCGCGCATTTTCTGCACTGCACGCAGCGCAAAAAACAGCGCAAACGCCGCAGAAAAGATCGCTAAGGTCTCTACTAGAGGCGTAGCGGCGTAATTTGCGGTAAATGGACACAGCGCCGCCAGCGCAAAAGCGACTTTTCCCGCGCGCTCAGACCACAATCTGCGCGCTCCTGCCGCAATCAAAAAGCACGTAAAGAGGTCGATTCCGACCTGCACCCGCACTACTGCGCCGTAGTGTTCAACTCCAAATAAGCGGAAAATCGCCGCCAAAAACGCTGGATATCCCGGCATTCGGATATCCACCGGCACCACTTGCCCGCTGTCCGTGACGCCATAAACGCCATGTAGAAGCCAGTTTTTGGCCAAATCGCCATACACTAATGAGTCGCCCTGGAAGAGAAAATGCCAGTGAAGGAAGTATCCGCGCAGCGCTAAACCCAGCAGAATAAGGACTAAAAAGTACCGTTTGTTGCGCGAAAACAAGCTGCTAAGCTCCTAAGCCTCTAAGCTGCTAAGCTTTAAACAGCGAAATTGACATCTTCCAGGCGCACTTTTCGTGACATAAACAACGCTTAGAAGCTGAAAAGCTTAGCAGCTCGGGCGCTAATTCCGCATGGCCAAGCCGGTTTTTTACGACCCACAACTCAAGCGATGGCGTAATCTGCGCCTGCTTTTGCGCCTTTCCGGGCTCGTAATAACGCTTGTCGCCGCCGTTTTTATGTACACAGCGCTGCGTTCTGAAGCCTTACCGCAGACGATTTGGCCGGAAATCAAGCGCGCTTATAAGCCTGTGCGCGACACTAAAAAGCATGCTGGAGCCGCTCACGGATCGCATCGCAAGACCAAAAAGCCGCCTTCCCAGGTTCCATTAAACGAAGATGAAGGCTTACGCGCAGCCTTTTACGTCACCTGGGACAAAGGTAGTTACTCTTCACTGAAGGAATATCTTCGTCAAATCGACCTTTTATACCCCGAATGGCTGCACGTTTTGACGCCCGACGGACGCATGCAAGGCTCCGACGCGCTCACAAACGAGATGTTCGACGTCGTTAGCGGCACTTCAATTCACCAGGTTGACGACCAGGTGATGCCGCTAATTCGCCAAACCAAGGCGGACGTCGAGGTCTTTCCGCTGGTCAATAACTTTGATCCCGTTTCGGGAAAATGGCTTCACAACGTCGGAGACTTCTTCGATAACGCCGATGGACGCGCAAATTTCCGCCATCAACTGCTCACTTTTCTCTCTTCCGACGCCAAGTTCAAGGGCGTTTCCGTCGACTTTGAGGACTTTCCCCGCACCGCTCAGCCCGGCTTCAACGCGCTAATTGGCGAGATGGCCGCCGACCTCCACTCCCGCGGACTGAAGATGTACATCAACGTCCCCGCCGATGACGACGACTTCAACTACAAGTACCTCGCCGACAACTCCGATGGCCTCATCCTTATGAATTACGACGAGCACCAGTCGGAGAGCAAAGCCGGACCGGTCGCCAGTCACAGCTTCTTTGTCGGCAACATTCAGAAGGCGCTGAAAGTTATTCCCAAAGACAAACTCATCGTTGCCATCGGAAATTACGGATACGAGTGGGGCAACAAGCCGGTCGAGTGTCCTGAAGGCACTCACTCCAACGTCTGCAACCTCTCCGTGCAGGATGCGTGGATTCGTTCCGCCGAATCCGAAACGCCTATCGATCTCGATTCCGATTCACTGAATCCCCACTTCGCGTATGACGAAGATGACGGCACCACGCATCAGATCTGGTTTCTCGACGCTGTCACCGCGTTGAATCAAATGCGCGCCGCGCGCAATCTCGGCATCCGGACATTTGCGCTGTGGCGCCTCGGCTCCGAAGATCGTTCACTTTGGGAGATCTGGGACAAGCCTCGCGCCTCCGATCCCGCAACCAAACTCGCCGAAGTTCCCCCTGGTCCGGATGTTTCCATCGAAGGACAGGGCGAGATCCTGCGCATCATGCAGCGTCCCTCGCCGGGCAAGCGCGTGGTGACGGTCGATCCCGATACGGAACTCGTCACCGACGAGCACTTCACCAGGCTGCCGAATCCCTATCAACTCGAAGCTTACGGTTATAAAGAGAAGAAGATCGCGATCACCTTTGACGATGGTCCCGACGCAACCTACACCCCGCAGATACTCGACATACTCAGGCGCAAGCACGCGCCCGCCACATTCTTCCTCATCGGCATTCCCTCCGAGAACGATCCCGGATTGGTAAAGCGCATCAACGACGAGGGCCACGAGATCGGCAACCACACGCTCACGCATCCCAACATCAGCGAAATCTCCACGTGGCGTTTCGAAAAGGAAATCAACGTTACCGAGCGCTTATTCGCTGCGAAGCTCGGCGTAAAGCCGATCTTCTTCCGCCCGCCCTACTCGATCGACCAGGAGCCCGACACCGCCGACGAAGTCAAGCCGCTCGAGCTCACCCAGGACATGGGATACATCACCGTGGGCGACAAGATCGACCCCAGCGACTGGTCGCTAAGCCCGCGTTACAGCGCAGCCGAGATCGCCGAAAACGTCTTCAAAGATCTCGACAAGGGCAACATCATTCTTCTTCACGACGGCGGCGGAGACCGCTCGCAGACCGTGAGAGCCCTCCCGCTGATCATCGACGGCATCCGCGCCCGCGGCTACGAGATCGTTCCCGTTTCGAAACTCATCGACCAGACCCGCGCCCAGGTGATGCCGCCGCTCACCACGCCGCGCGAAGTGTGGGCAGCGCGCGTCGATAACCTGGCCTTCTGGATGTTCAGCATCGTCCTCATCGGCGTGCAGATGATCTTCTTCCTCGGCGACATCCTCATGACCGGACGCCTCCTTATTATTGGCGCGCTCGCCACCATCGACCGCATTCGGGGCTCGTCGTCGCAAAACCTCGATCCCGCCTTCAGGCCGGCGGTCGCAGTGTTGATCCCCGCGTATAACGAAGAAAAAGTCATCGAGCGCACGATTCGCTCGGTGCTGGCGTCGAGCTATCGCAACCTGCGCGTGATCGTCATTGACGACGGCTCGAAGGATCGGACGCTCGAGATCGCCACCAGCAAGTTCCAAAATGAAATTAGCGCCGGGAAAGTAGTAGTTCTCACCAAGCCCAATTCCGGCAAAGCTGAAGCCCTGAACTACGGCCTCGAGCAGGTGACCGAAGATTTCTACATCGGCATCGACGCCGATACGGTAATCGCCCGCGAAGCCATCGCCCGCCTGATTCCGCATTTTGCCGATCGCAGCATCGGCGCCGTAGCCGGCAATGCCAAAGTGGGAAATCGCGTGAATATCTGGACGCGCTGGCAGGCTCTCGAGTACATCACCAGCCAGAACTTCGAGCGCCGCGCGCTCGACCTGCTCGGCGCCGTCACGGTCGTCCCCGGCGCACTGGGCGCATGGCGCACCGAGATCGTGAAGAAAGCCGGCGGCTATCACGCCATCACCGTAGCCGAAGACGCCGATCTCACAATGAATATCCTGCGCAGCGGCTACCGCGTCATCTACGAAGACCGCGCGCTAGCCTACACCGAAGCCCCGGTAAGCGCCCGCGGCCTGATGCGCCAACGCTTCCGCTGGTCGTTCGGCATTCTCCAGGCCGTCTGGAAAAACCGTGGAGCTTTGCTCCGCCGCGGCGCGCTAGGCTGGTTCGCGCTCCCCAACATCGTCATCTTCCAGATCATGCTTCCACTGGTCTCGCCGCTGATCGATGTAATGTTCATCGTAAGCGCAGTCTGGTATCTGATCGATCGCCACTTCCATCCCTACGCCGCCAATCCCGCAACCTTCCAGAAGCTGGTGATCTATTTCGTCAGCTTCCTGATCATCGATTTCCTCGCGTCATCACTAGCCTTCGCCCTGGAACGCCGCGATCCACGCCAGCACGAAGATTATTGGCTCCTCGCCGACATCTGGATCCAGCGCTTCACCTACCGCCAGGTGTTCTCAGTGGTGCTGTTCAAGACCATCAAGCGCGCGATCGATGGCCGCGCGTTTTCCTGGGAAAAGCTGGAGCGGACGGCGGCCCTGTCTCATGGAGGCGATTGAGTACTTCAAAACCAGGAGCGAACACGAAGCTCACGAAGGAAACAGATGAGGTCACGAAGCTTTCTTTGTGGCCTTTTCTTTTGACTTCGTGACGTTCGTGTTCGCCTCGTTCAGCGGGGGTTGACCTACATCAGCGCCACGCCGGCAGCCCGCGCGGAACGTCGAAGGGGCTCGTCGAGAGTGGCCAGGGGAAGGTCTTGGCGAAGTGCGAGTTCCAAGTATGCAGCGTTGTATGCCGTAAGCTGGTGCTGCCGTGCGACAGAGAGAACTTCGCTGAAGGCATGCCCCAGCGGCATCGCGTCGAGTGAGATCGGAAGTCCCGACACGCGACGAAGAAATGCCGTAGCCTGCGCCACCGTAAGCCGCTTCTTGCGTTCGGCGCTCAATATGGCATTCGACACCTCAAGCGGCCAAAGCGCCGGGACCATCACCGTCGTTCCGTTTGCCAGCAGGTCAAGAATTCCGTCGGTAAAGGAGGTAGCCTCGTCTGCAAAACACCAAGCGACGGCGACCGACGCGTCAAGCACCAGCCTCTTGGTGTGCCTAATGTCGTCGCCCCTCCCTGACTAAATCCCGGATCTGTATTTTTCCCAGCGTCACGCCTTTTCTGAGCGCGCGGATGTCACGCACGATGTCGCGCGGATCTTGCGCCTCCTCAGAACCGGCAGGAACAAGCTTCGCCACCGGAACGCCGCGGAGAGTGATCTGAATCGTCTCCCCTTTTGCAACTTTCTTGAGAAGAGCATTCAGCTTTGTTTTTGCCTCAAAGGCGCCTACGGTAGTCATTGTGCTTTCTTTTCCATAGACCAGTTTATCAACTAGTTGATGGCGAAATCAATGTCGGCATCTGCGTTAGAACGCCGCGATCCGCGACAGCACGAAGATTATTGGCTCCTGGCGGATATGTGGATCCAGCGCTTCACGTACCGCCAGGTGCTCTCAGCGGTGCTATTCAAGACCATCAAGCGCGCGATCGATGGCCGCGCGTTTTCCTGAGAAAAGCTGGAGCGGACGGCGGCGCTGTCTCATGGGGGAGATTGAGTACTTCAAAACCAGGAGCGAACACGAAGGTCACGAAGGAAACAGATGAGGTCACGAAGCTTTCTTTGTGACCTTTTCTTTTGACTTCGTGACCTTCGCGTTCGCCTTTCTTCCGTTCAATTTGGTCTTGCAAAAATCTCGCACTCATGGCATCTTGAATTATCTTCTTACGAAAGGACGCCCGAATTGGCGGATTTCACAATTAAAACGCTAAGCGGGCAACCGTTACCAGAACGTTGGCGCGGTTGCTATAGGGCGTCGCTTCGGTCGTACTAGCCGATTCCTCGGCGCTCCCGCAAAACAAAATACATAGCTGGGTGGCGTAAGCCGCGGTTCCTTCGACTGTTAATCGACATACCGCTGCTGCTCATTCCCCCAGCGTAGCTCACACGGTCAGTGGTGATTGGGCACGGATACTTCTCAGGTGAAACAGCCTTCGGGCTGTGAGGTTCAAATCCTCATGGGCGCAAGCCCTGCCGTGGCCGCTTGTTCCCTGACCAGAATGTGCATTAGGGAGGGGCACCGGCTTCAGCCGTGCCGTAATGGGAACGGCTGGATTAATCGGCTTTTAGCCGCTGAGGTTAGCCCTCCGGTTGGTTCAGAGTTGGTGAGCAACCGCAGCGACTAAAGCCGGAAGTCTTGTTTGCTGATTGCCGGCACGGCTAAGCCGATGCTCCTCCCTACGTCAAATCCGGGCAGATTCCGGTTAGAAAACGAACGTTATGTTGGACTTCTTGAATCACATTTTGAGCGGCCAAAACCAGTTTGCCTCCGGCGGATTGCTGCTGATGATCGTCGGCGGTCTCGGCGTGTACTTGCGCGCCTTACCGTTGCGGTTTTGGTCGTGGTTCGTCGACCAGACAGTGATGATGATCACGGTGAAAGACGATGACCTGGCATTCGTGTGGGTAAAGGAATGGTTCCTGGAGCAGAAATTCCTGAAGCGAATTCGCCGCGTCGATCTCGATACGACTCTGCGCGGCGAGGAACTGGCGCTGATTCCCGCTCCGGGGAGGCATTGGTTTTGGCATGCGGGCCGGCCGTTCTGCGTGTGGTTTCTTCGAAGCGAGGAAGCGCAAGGCCGGGGCATGCGACGTATTGAGTCGCTTACGTTTCGAACCATCGGCAGGGACCAGAAGTTCCTGAAGCTGTTCGTCGAGGAGGTCGTGGCTTGCCACAAGAAGAAGCTGAAGACGGCTTCGCTGCTTTATGTGTACGACGATGGCTGGACCTACGTTCAGGCTTACACTCCGCGTTCGCTGGATTCGGTGATCCTGAAGCCGGGCGAGAAAGAGCATCTGATTTGGGATCTCGAGAAATTTAGAGCGTCCCGACAGCGATACCGCCGGCTCGGAGTGCCATACCACCGTGGATATCTGTTGTACGGTCCTCCCGGAACGGGAAAGACATCGTTGCTCTCGGGCTTGGCGGCAAAGTTTGGCATGTCGATCTATGCCGTCAACTTGATCGAGTTCAACGATCGCACCCTCAAGAACGCAATGAACGACGTGCCCGAGAACTCAATGATTCTGTTCGAGGACATCGATTGCATGAAGGCAGGAAATCGCAGACCGGAGGCAGAGGAATGGAGCAGAAAGCAGGAGGCGGCGACCGGCAATCAGAAGACCGATTCCACGGAACGCTTCAGTGTCACCCTTTCGGGGCTGCTCAATGTACTCGACGGTTTTCACGCTCCCGAAAATGTGGTGTTCGTGATGACCACCAACAAAGTAGAGGAGCTCGACCCGGCGCTGCTGCGTCCCGGGCGCATCGATTACAAGCTGTTCATGGGAGAGGCTGCGGAGTCACAGAAGATCGAGCTCTATCGCAGGTTTTTCCCGGATGCGATGGAGATCGAAGGACGAGAGTTCGCGGAAGCACACTTCGCAGCGACGATGGCAGAGTTTCAAGGTCTGCTCCTGGCTTTGGAGCAAGGAGAAGAACGGTTCGATCAGATCGAAACGCAGCACGAAATTGTGGCCTAGAGTTTCCTCCCGGTTCAGCGAGGATACGTCGCGTGGATATCCATCGCACGCGGTGTGACGATCAAACCAGCGCATAGCGCGGAATTCTCGTAGCCCAGCGGCGTAAGCCCTGGGTAAGCAATTGTTTCAAAAAGTGAGCGCCGTAGGCGCGGCACAGGGGTAGGTCGTTAGAGATAGTGGAATTTGTTTTTGGATGCGCGCTGGCGTCGTCGCACGATCCAACGCTCTGGATCGGGAGACGCGCACGAGAGTTTCGCCGGTGGTGTAGATGAGGGTTACATCGTAATCCGACGATGCGGGTTCGACTCCCGTCGCGGCTTTCGCCGCGTCGTCTAACTGGACAGGATATCGGATCAAAAATACCGTCATCGCCTTGTTCCCCGGCGACTAAATGCTGCAAGCGATTGTGCCGCGCCTACAGCGCTCAATTCGTTTTTTCGCACACCCAGGGCTTATGCCGCTGGGCTACGAGAATTCCGCGCTGCGCGCTCGCATCGTCGTGTACTCCGCCGCTCTGGATGTAGATGAAGGACCCGCTGGTGCGGCACTGCGGTGCTTGAATCGATGCGGACAATGAAAGGAGAACCACAATGGCACGACTCAACGTGTTTAAACTCAACTTTGGACGTCGCACGCATGAAGGTGCTCCGGCGCGGCAGGTTTCTACGGAGCTGCAGTTGCGGCGCTCGGTGCTGGCTTGCCTGCTTTGGGAAAGCCAGTTCTACGAGGACGGAGTCGAGATCGCCGGCCGCATCGCCGAACTCGTGCCGAAGGTTGCGGTTGAGAAGGTCGCGGGGTTGGCGGTAGAGGCGCGCGAGCAGATGAAGCTGCGCCATGTGCCATTGCTGCTTGTCCGCGAGATGGCTCGCCACAAGACGCATCGCGCTCTGGTTTCGGAGACGCTCGCTCGCGTCATCCAGCGCGCCGACGAACTCGCCGAGTTCGTTGCCATTTACTGGAAGGACGGCAAGGCGCCGCTCTCCGGCCAGGTGAAGAAGGGACTGGCGGCGGCCTTCCCGAAGTTTGATGAGTACCAGCTCGCCAAGTACGATCGCGGCGGGCCGATCAAGTTGCGGGACGTGCTCTTCCTCTCGCACGCGAAGCCTCGCGACGAGGCGCAGGCGGAAGTCTGGAAGAAGCTGATCGCGGGAAGCCTGACTACACCCGACACGTGGGAGGTCGCACTCTCGTCTGGCGCCGACAAGCGCGAAGCGTGGGAGCGTCTGCTGCGTGAGCGAAAGCTCGGTGGACTCGCGTTGCTGCGCAACCTGCGGAACGTTCGCGAGGTTGGAGTCGACGAGGCGCTAGTGGTATCGGCGATTCGCTCGATGAACACGGCGCGAGTGCTTCCGTTCCGCTTCCTGGCTGCGGCGCGTTATGCGCCAAAGTGGGAAGAGGCGCTCGAGCAGGCGATGCTCAAGTGCGTGGCCGAAACCGAGAAGTTGCCGGGCAAGACGATTATCCTGGTGGATGTCTCCGGCTCGATGACCGCTCCACTGTCGCGGCGCTCCGAGATGCAGCGCACCGACGCTGCCTACGGTCTTGCAGTGCTGTTGCGCGAGATCGCAGAGAAGGTCGGCGTGTACAGCTTCTCGGACGGGCTGGAAGAGGTACCGGCGCGTCGTGGATTCGCTTTGCGCGACGCCATCGACAAGTCTCAGGCACACAGCAGCACGCGACTGGGCAAGGCAGTAGAACTCCTCAATCACCTTGAGGACTACGACCGCCTGATCGTGATCACCGACGAGCAGGCGCACGACACCGTTCCCGCGCCGCGCGGCAAGGGCTACGTAATCAACGTGGCCAGCTACAAGAACGGCGTGGGCTACGGCAAGTGGACGCACATCGATGGCTGGTCAGAGTCGGTCATCGAGTACATCCGAGCGATGGAGCAAACGAAGTGGGTGAACTAGGCTGGCAGGGCGAGTGTCCAAACCCGCCCTGCGGCCCCGAACCTCATTTGAGCCAGTTGGCATCGAGCGCCGGAGGCGCGCAACTGTGGATCAGCCCAATCGCGGAATGCATTTTTGCCGGCACGGCTAAAGCCGGTGCCCCTCCCTACACCGTAGAAACAAAAGCCGGGCCAACAGTGGCACGACTAAGGCAACACCCGAACCCTATTTCTGGGCTATCTTCAATGCGAAATGCTCCTTCGCTCTAAGACACTCCTTTTCGGAATTGCAGCGGGTGCGCTGGCGTTGATTCTGATTGGGCCTCCCATCTTCCATCTGGCGCGAACCACCTACAGAGACAGAGCAGCTATCGAGAAGCTGCCGCATGGATATGCAGATGACGTCAGCCGGATGAACAAGACTCGCGTCGCTGAGAACTGGGACGTGCCTTCCAATGTTGACGAAGCTGAACGAAAGCTGCGCGAGTTGCTGCATAGAGCGCAGGAGTCCGGTCTGCACGTGTCCATCGCGGGTGCTCGTCACAGTATGGGCGGCCAGACCATCTATCCGGGTGGGATCAACATCAACATGCGCCCGCTGAATGGCATGGGGTTAGACGAAGCCAGGAATCTGCTGCACGTGCAGGCTGGGGCAACGTGGGCAGAGATTATTCCGTATCTGGATAAGCACGGGCGATCGATCCAGGTGATGCAGTCTGACAACGCGTTCACGGTGGGAGGATCGCTCAGCGTGAATTGCCATGGCTGGCAGTATGGGCGTCCGCCGGTCGCTTCGACAGTGGAATCGTTCCGCCTGATGAAGGCAGATGGAAAGGTTGTGCGCTGCAGCCGGTCTGAAAATAAGGAACTGTTCTCGCTTGCGCTGGGTGGCTATGGTCTTTTCGGCGTCATCCTTGACGCTGACCTGCACGTCGTTGCTAACGAACGGCTCAGGCTTGAGCAAGCCCTGGTGCCGCTTGGCCGAGCTATGCAGGCTTTCGACCGCAAGATTCGCGAAAAGCCGGGAGTCAGGATGGTTTATGCCAGGCTGAACACTACTCCTGCAAATATCTTCGACGAAGTGCTGATCAACATGTTCTATCCCGATTCGGGACCCATTCCGCAGCTCGTGCAGGCTGATTCACGCTGGATGGCGCGAGCGGTCTTTCGCGGCTCTGCCGGCAATGATTACGGCAAAGGGATGCGCTGGGAAGCGGAAACCAAAGTCCTGCCTTACCTGCAGGGAACAGTGTTTTCGCGCAATCAACTGATGAACGACAGCCCAGAATGGTACCTCGACCGCTCAGCGGAGACGACCGATATCCTACATGAATACTTTGTGCCTCGCGAAGGAGCAGGGTCCTTCCTGCTCCAGGCCAAGAAGATCATCCGTGGCCACAATGCCGATCTGCTGAACGTGACTGTGAGGGACGTGGAGGAGGATCCAGATACGTTCTTGCGATATGCAGACAAACACATGATTGCGTTTGTCATGTTCTTCAGTCAGCCTCGCACTGAGCAGGGCGACCGAAAAATGCAAGACATCACCACAGAGCTTGTGGATGCGGCGCTGAAAGTTGGTGGACGCTATTACCTGCCTTACCGCCTCCACGCAACCGTGGAGCAGTTCCACCGCGCCTATCCGCAGTCGGAAGAATTCTTCCGGCTAAAGCGGCAATATGATCCTCAGGAGATTTTTCAAAATCAGTTCTACATCAAGTACGCGGACCATGCGGCACGATCAGGTGATCTTTCAACGATGAGATGAGGAGCTGATTCGGGAGCGCGTGTAAACCATCAAGCCAGCGCGAAGCGCGGAATTCTCTAGCCCAGGGGTAGGAACCCTGGGTTAGCGAAAACAAGAAGCTTGAGCGCCGGAGGCGCGGTACTCGCTTACCGGCGCATGAAATGTAAATTTGTTGGCGATTCGCAAGTGCCCGGGCCACCATGGGCGGACCAAGCGTGCTATGCGCAAAAGCCTACCAGCAGCATGAGATCAAATTCGCTCTGGTGAAACTTGATCCTCGATTGGACGATTTGCGATCGGACCCACGCTTCCGGGACTTGGAGCGACATATACGTTATTCGATGTAACCGTACCCGAGCTCAGCGGCTAAAGCCGATGCCTCTGCCTACTGCTCAAGCAAAAGCTTTGAACACGGAGGTCACGGAGGACGCGGAGGAAAACGTCAAAGGCTGGAGCATGGATTCATTGGACGGGCCTGAAAAGATGAACGGCGAAATCATCTCCTGGGATTGAAAGTAGGCTTCGGCGATCGCGCAATCACACGGAATGGATGATTCACCAAACGATCATCCGTCCAATCCGCAAATAATCATCCAATCCGCGTCTGAGCTTTTGGTTTTTCCCTCCGAGTCCTCCGTGACCTCCGTGTTCAAAGCCTTTGCCTTTTAGCCACGAAAAGGAGCTTCGCGCAGAATCGCTGGTTCATTGGCCTCGTGCTGGCGGCTGGCCGACCGTACTGGCTGATGCCGGGACGATTGCGTGGATTCTGAGTTTGCGTGGGTTAAAGCAAAAGCTTTTGAACACGGAGGTCACGGAGGAAGGGGGAGGAAAATGTCTAAGGCTGGAGCATGGATTCATTGAACGCGATGGCGGGATGAATGGAAGCGTCATGTCTTGCGACTGAGTCGACTTCGCCGATCGCGCAATCACACGGAATGGATGATTCACCAAACAATCATCCATCCAATCCGAGTGTGAGCTTTTGGTTCTTCCCTCCGAATCCTCCGTGACCTCCGTGTTCAAAGCCTTTGCCTTTTAGCCACGAAAAGGAGCTTCGCGCAGGATCGCTGGTTCATTGGCCTGGTCCGGGTGGCTGGCCGACCGCCGAGTGCCGACCACCGCTTCTTGTGATACACCTTTAACAGTGGCTAACTGCTCCAGTTGCGGACGTAAGCTAGCTGGGTTCTCTTTTGGGAAGAGGCTTTGCACCTGGTGTGTGCAGCACGAGGCTGCGCAGCGCGGCGAATTGCCTGAGGACGCGCCGCAGCCTGTCATCACTCGTCCATGGCAGCGCGCTGGCGTAAGCTCCGTGAATCTGAGCCGTGCGCTGGTTGGAATCAACATCGCTGTTTACATCCTCATGGGGTTGGTTGGAGGCGGACTGCTCTCCGATCCTTCTCCGCAGCAGCTGGTTGGTTCCGGCGCCAACTTCGGACCGCTGACTTTCAATGGGGAATGGTGGCGGCTGATTACCTACGCTTTTCTCCACGGCAGCCTGCTTCACATCGCCTTCAACATGTGGTGCCTGTGGGACCTTGGCGCTCTTTGCGAATCCCTATATGGGACACTTACCTTTGGCGCGATCTACTTCATCAGCGCAGTCGCGGGAGGACTCGCCAGCACTGGACTGCATCCGGGGCGGCTGAGTGTGGGAGCTTCGGGCGCAATCTTCGGACTCGCCGGAGCTTTGATCGCCAGCTTTTATCTTGGCGAATTCACGCTGCCAAAACCGGTAATTCAGGCCCAACTCCGCAGCCTGATTTTCTTTGTGGGCTTTAATATCATCCTCGGCATGGGCGCGGGCACGACTGACAATTTCTGCCATCTCGGAGGTCTCCTGGCCGGGATGTTCTGCGGAGCGCTGATTGCGCGCTTCGCGCCGTCAGAGAACAACGTGCGGGCTCGCCTGGTAATCATTGGAGTTGCGGCACTAACTCTCGCCGCGATCACGTATTCACTGGAGCGCTCGCGCAGTTACATCCTGCGGGGATGTATCCCTTCGGCAAATTCACAATCCATCGCATGCGTCAGAACGAAGGATCAACCACCGCCATTGACGTTTTCCTAGCGCCCATTTCCAATACTTGCCAGGAGAGAAACCCATGCAACCTGCTGCGATAGACATGTCCGCGCTGAAGTCGCGAATGCGCGATACCTGGATGGCGGGCGACTTTGGCGTGATCGCGCGCTATGCCGAGAAGGAGATGGAGGCGTTTGTCTCGCGGCTGAAATTGCGGCCAGGCACACGTGTGCTGGACGTGGCGTGCGGCACCGGCAACACGCTGATTCCCGCGGCGCGAGCCGGAGCTGAAGTCACAGGCGTGGATATTGCCACCAACCTCGTGGAGCAGGCACGCGCGCGTGCGGCGAAGGAAGCACTGAAGGTCGAGGTCCGCGAAGGCGACGCCGAGCAACTGGAGTTTCCCGATTCGGCATTCGACGTAGCGATGTCAACTTTCGGAGCCATGTTCGCGCCGCGTCCCGAGCTGGTTGCGCGAGAGTTGCTGCGCGTCACCAAGTCCGGCGGCATGATCGCCATGGCCAACTGGACGCCGATGGGCTTCGTCGGCAAGATGTTCCGCATCAGCGCAAAACATGTCCCGCCGCCTGCAGACATTCCGCCGCCCGCGTTGTGGGGAGACGAAGAGGTAGTGCGCCAGCGCCTCGGCGGGGGCGCCAAACAGATTGACTGCACGCGCCGCACCTGCGATTTCGACTTTCCGTTTCCTCCCGCTGAAGTCCTGGCGCTCTTCCGCAAGTATTTTGGACCCACGCAGGTCGCGTTTTCGAAGCTGGACGAGAACGGCCAGGCGGCTCTCAGCGCTGATCTGGAGAAGCTGTGGAATGAACACAATCAGGCCACGGGCAATACAACCAGGATCAGAGCCGAATATCTCGAGGTGCACGCGACTCGGGACTAGCTGCTTGCAAAAGCAAATCCAGGCTAGTCGGCTCCGTTCGCTTGCCTGGTGGAGACGCAGCATGCTGCGTCTCTAGCTCCTCTTTAGGATTTCCTCGACCCGCTTGAGGTCCTCTTCTGTATCCACTCCCACTGTGTCATAGGGAGTCTCCGCCACATGAATCTCAATGCCGTGATCGAGAAAGCGTAACTGTTCCAGTCGTTCGGCGCGCTCGAGTTCCGATTCGGGCCATGAGCAGAATTTCTCCAGCGCCTCGCGGCGATATCCATAGAAGCCGAGATGCTTGAAGCGCTTCACTGAACCCGTGTTGTCGCGGTCGAAGGGAACAGTGGCGCGCGTGAAGTAGAGTGCGCGTCCGGCGAGATCGGTTACGACTTTCACCGCGTTGGGATTATGGGCATCGGCGGTGCTGCAAGGGGTTTTCACCGTCGAGACCATCGCTCGCGCCTCCTGCATCGGCGCCAGCAGCGCGGAAATGTGCTCGGGACGCGCCAGAGGTTCATCGCCTTGCAGGTTTACGTAAACGTCTGCGGGGATTCGCTGCGCGACCTCCCACACGCGATCGGTCCCGCTGCGATGCGAAGACGAAGTCATCTCAGCGCGCCATCCGTGCTGTTTGCAGACCGAGAGCACCTCGTCGGAATCGGTGGCAACGATGACATCCGAAAGCTGCGGACATCGCCGTGCAGCTTCGATGACGTGTGCCAGCATGGGACGTCCAGCGATCTCGCGCAGAACTTTGCGCGAAAGCCGAGTCGAGGCGAGGCGTGCGGGGATGATGGCGAGAGCGCGCATGGGCAGCCTCTAAGCTACTAAGCTTCTTGGCTGCTAAGCAAAGGCAAAAGCTTTGAACACGGAGGACACGGAGAGCACAGAGGTAAAGGCTAAAGCAAAAGCCAGAACACGGATTGAATGGTTGGCTGCTAAGCAACGGCAAAAGCAAAAGCAAAGGCAATGAACACGGAGGACACGGAGAACACAGAGGTGAAAGCTAAAACTAAAATCGAGAGCCAGAACACGGATTGAACGTATCGAACGGATCTGACGGATACAACTGAATCGTAATCTGCGATCGGGCGACTTTCAATCAGCCAAATCGTGAAATTAACAAATTCGCATCTATCGCTCCAATCCATTCGATCCATCCATCCATCTTCTGGCTTTTGGTTTTGGAGTTTACCTCTGCGCCCTCCGTGTCCTCCGTGTTCAAAGCTTTTGCCGTCCCTGGTTTGACGCTTCATTCCACGAAAATTAAAATCGAAGCAGCGGCCGATCAGCCCGGCTGCGGTCCTGAAGCCACCTCTTCAGGCTCCTTCCCGACCGAAATCCCAGGTCATTTGTTCTGTGGCGGTGTAGCTCAGGTGGTTAGAGCGACGGTCTCATAATCCGTAGGTCGCTGGTTCGAGTCCAGCCGCCGCCACCAATCAGGTAGTTGGCACAACCCATTGCGGAGTGCCGACTATGCACCACAAGCTGCAGAATTTTCCACCCAAGAGCGACGTACAGAATTCCGTCGTTCGCAACCACAACTCAACTTCACAGGCAGAAATCGCCAGCAATGACGCGGGTTTCGCGTCGGCTGGAAGCTCGGATTTGGGACCACATCAGGTCTCGACGGTTGAGACTCAAGCTACAGAAAAATCGGAGCTGCAAACGACCGTGTCAGGCTCGAGTTCTTCGAGGCGGGCACAGACTACCGGCCGAGGGCGGCCGGAACCACCTAGGCAAAAGCAACAGCAAGCACCGACGCAGCCGCGGGCGGCTGTGCCACAGGTTCTTCAACAGACACGCTGCGAAGTGGCGCGATCTGATGGATATGATCCGTCGGGCGAGAACGCAATAGCTTGCGGAGCGGTCGCGCAGGTTCTTTGCGAATACTGTGGACCCATGTGCTCCTCGTGCGCGGAGGAGACATTCTGTTTTTACGGCGAGCATAAGCTCAGTTCACTGGAGGAGCAAGCTCCGGCGCCGACGAGATCGCCACGCACGCGGCGAGTGAGCGAAGTGGTGTACGTCGAGATCAAATGTCCCAATTGCCAGCGCGTTCGTCTGGCATTGCCGAAGAAGCACCGGCCGAAGGCGAGGCGGAAGTGTCCGGTGTGCAAGAGAGAGGCTCCGGCTGAGTATCTTGCTCACGGATTCACGCGGAGAAGGTTGCCGTATCACGAGGTGTTCACCGAGGAGAAGGAGTTACCTGAAGGGGTGGAGTTCAAGAGGAGAGTCCCGTGGGATCGTCGTCCTGCGTGGTGGATGGATGAGGATTGAAGACGGGTAAGTCTCATTGAGCGGCTAACGGTCAGTGAGAGCCCAGGATGAAATCCTGGCCCAGAGGCAGGTTCGCGTCAGGCCCGGAGGGCCGAAATGTGAAAGCCCAGTGGCTTCAGCCCTGGGCGGCGTTCCAGAACACGTGAGCCCCGGAGGGGCGACATTCACCAGAGAATTTGCACGCCTATAGTCCAGGTGCTGTCCCTCCGGGACTCGGGTTCCAAAAAATCAACTGCCCCAGGGCTGAAGCCACTGGGCTTTCTGATTTCGGCCCTCCAGGCCTGGGGAGCGGTTGTAGCAAACCCAGCATCTCATGCGGGCTATCGTATGCCGCGCCTTCGGCGCTTCCTCTTCGGCGTACGGAGCATCTTGGGGACGGTTGAAAATCGAGGAGAGTCATCGCGGCTGCATTCCCGTTTTTGCATCGCGAAAAATATTTTTCATTTTTCTCTTGACGAAAACGAGATTTCCGCTTAGCAGGAGAAATGTAGTCGATTAAAGGGCCTCGTAAGAAGAGGCCAACACATCACGAGAACTCGGCGGACCCTACAGGTCCGCTGACCACCGGCAGGAGCGGCGCTGCCAAAGATTTTCCGGAAGAACTCTCTTCCATCGGCCTGCACCTTAAAGCGGATTGCTTTTCTGTCATTCCGAAGCTGCAGGCGAGGAATCCCTATTTGACCCATGCGGAATGGGAACTATAGGGATTCCTCGCTTCGCTTCGGAATGACAAAAGAAAACGAAGAACTCCCATGCCCAACCATCGAGTACCAGTCTTTCGTCTCTTCCAGCCCACCTGGAGCGAACCCGCGTATTACGTCGTGCGCGACGTTGCCATTCGCATGGTTCGCGACCGTGGGGCAACCTGCATCAATCGCGGCAAGGCGATTCGACTTACTTTTCATCGCCCAGAGAATTTGCGAGATGAGAGCGCGCGGATTGGGCCGGCGACCATTCACGCGTACGCATGCGGATCGAAGCGCGCGATTGCGGCCGTCGACGGATGGGGAAGAATCGGGTGATCGGGCGATCGGGTGAAGTAACGGCCCGAGGCTCCGCAGTCGAGTGAATGACAAGACAGCAGAAGACTCTCCGCAAGCCCACTCCGGCGGCGTTGGATGCGATTAACCAATCGTGTTCGGCGTTGCCGGAGTGCCCGCCTGTTGCAGTGCGCTGCGCCTAGCGTCGAGGTGAGCTGCGGGTGCCTCGGCGGATGATCAGGAATATCAGAATGATGGCGATGATGATTGCGAGACCGCGCAGAGAGATGATCATGGATACGGATTATGCACGCGGCGTCTCGCTCTGAATACCAAACTATCGCGGCGTTCACCGGCTCTTTGCCGTCTGAGACCTTGTACCGGCCGAGGGCGGCCCGAAACCACGTAATCAAACCCACTAATTTGGAATCACATTATGAGCGAAACCAGCGAACAAGCAAAACCGCAGAGAAGGCGCCCGCCGAAGGCAGACGCAAAAGTCTTTATGCGATCGTGTCGAAGAACGTTGAAAGAGATTCCCGGAGGCTCTCAAATCCCCTGGGTCGACATGCTTAACCTCAAGCTGTACGAGATCGCCACTCATCCAGAGTCTTCGCAGAGCCTGCGGCTGCAGGCCATCAAGACCGCAATCGCTTTGTGCGCTGATCAGCCGATTGACTTGGGCAAGTCGAAGCACGAGGAAGCTGAGCCAAAGGCTGCGCGTAGTTCACTTCGTCCTACGCCCGAAGAAGAGGCTTTAAGCGAGGCAGAGGTGGACGCGCAAATTGCCGAACTGCAGGGCCGCCTTGGATCCGTGTCCATCGGCGACGCCTAGGCTGACGCCGGCTCAGAAGCGGAAACTTGCGCGACTTCTTGTTCGCAAGTTTCGATACACAACTGAGCCTAGCTTAAAGGCGTTCGTCCAAACCTCCTGGTCCATCTTGGAACCCGCCACCACGCTCCAGTGGAACTGGCATCTCGATCTCCTGTGCGATTGGCTCACTGCAGTCAAGGAAGGCAAGTGCCGGCGGTTGATTATCAATGTCCCTCCGCGGAGCATGAAGTCGCTGCTCTGTACGGTGTTCTATCCCGTCTGGCGATGGTGCACGCAACCAGAGCGGCGGTTCATGTTTGTGAGTTATTCGGATGAGCTCAGCACGGACCACTCCGTCTTTCGGCGCAACGTACTGAACTCGCGCACATACCGTGCTGCCTGGGAAAATCGGGTGAAGTTCTCGAAAGATCAGAACCAGAAGACCCAGTACGAAAACACCCGGCGCGGCGTGATGTTTGCGACTTCGATCACGGGATCGGCGACCGGCAAGGGATGCGATGAGCTGATTGTGGATGATCCTATGAACGCCAAGAAAGCTTTCAGCGACCAGGAGCGCGAGGCTACCAACCGGAATTTCGACGCGACCTTCCGGTCGCGCCTCAACGATCCCGCAACGGGAACGATCATCCTGATCATGCAGCGATTGCACGACATGGATCTGACCGGCCACGTGCTTGCGCAGGAGCCGGGGACGTGGGTGCACATCAAGCTCCCAGCCGAGGCCGAACTCGATGAAAGCTGGGCGTTTCCTATGAAGGAAAAGACGCATCTACGCAAAGCCGGCGAGCTGTTGTGGCCGCAGCGCTTCTCGCACGACGTACTCGCCCAGATGAAGATGGGGATGGGCTCGTGGTCTTTTTCGGGACAGTATCAGCAGAATCCGGCGCCGCGGGAAGGCGCGATCATCCAGCGCGACTGGCTTCGCTTTTACAAAGATTTGCCGGCGGAGAAGGGTACCTGGATCCAGAGTTGGGATTGCAGTTTCAAGGAGACGCGCGAGGCAGATTACGTTGTCGGCCAGGTCTGGATGAAATCGGATGCTTACTCCTACCTCGTCGATCAGATCCGGGAACGCATGGATTTTGTGCGCACCCGGCAGGCGATCCGCAGGATGACGGAGAAATATCCGCAGGCAACCGCGAAGCTGGTGGAAGATCGCGCGAATGGGCCTGCGATTATCGCATCGCTCAAATCGGAGATCAGCGGCATCATTCCGGTTGAGCCCAGCGATTCCAAAATAGGACGGCTCAATTCGGTCTCGCCGTTGTTCGAGGCGGGCAATGTGCTTTTGCCGGAGCGGGCGTCATGGGTGGGAGATTTTGTCGAGGAGCTCACGCGCTTTCCCGGCGCCGCGCACGATGACCAGGTAGATGCCTGTTCACAGGCGCTGGAGTACCTCAATCGAAAGCTGGGAGCAGTGTATGAGTACTACCGCGAGTTAGCGCAAAAACGGGAATCAGGTTAAACATTTTCGGAGTCACGGAGAAAACCACGAAGGAGACGAACGGCACGAAGGAAGTTAGGACGAAAGGTTCATGATGTTGCGTGCCCATTGGTTAATATTTCGGTTTTTCTCCGATGCGCGACGCGCAGAGCACCAGGCCCGGAGGGCCGAAATGAGAAAGCCCAGCGGCTTCAGCCCTGGGTCGGTGTTTCAAAAACAATGTTAGCCCCAGAGGGGCGGCATTCGTTCACGCAATTGGGCGTGGGCAGGTGCCGTCCCTCCGGGACTTGCGATCTGATTTACACGCCAACCCAGCATTTCAATGCCGAAAACCGGGCATTTCATGCTGGGCTTTCACATTTGGCGCCTCCGGCGCGGGAGGGGCGATCATCATTCCAAGATGGGATTGGGGCAATGGCGGGGGCATATGCCGTCCCTCCGGGACTTGGGATCTGATTTATTGCGGCAACCCAGCATTTCAATGCCGAAAACCGGGCATTTCATGCTGGGCTTTCACGTTTGGCGCCTCCGGCGCGGCTGGCCCGGGAGGCCGCTGGGCTTTCTTTATTTCGGCCCTGCGGGCTTGGGCATGGTCGCGGATTCCAGCCCTCTCAGAAATCTCAGGAGCATTCATGAATCGAATCATCTGCATCGGCCTGGTGGCAACGGCTGTCGCGCTTTTTGCTATCGCGCAATCCACGAACATTCCGCCTGACATCGACAAGAGCGGTCGAACGATCACGCCGCGTCCGCAGCCTCATTTGATCTACTCGCCGGCGGACCTGGCGCATAACGCGGTTACGCTTCCTGCTTCGGGAACAACCAGCGCGAGCGCGGTTGTGAACATGAGCGCGGTTACGAAGTCGACGCTGTTCGTGAACTGCACGCAGATCGCGAACGTGCAGGTGAATACGTACAAGGAAGACGGCGTGACAATTGACGGAACTTACATGTTGGTGACGAACCTTCCGGTTGGAGCGCAGCAGATCTATATCGCTTCGGAACTCGCGCCGAACACCACTGGAGGGACGTTGAGTGTCTCAGTCCGTCTGCCGCAGCGGGCTTTTAGTTTTCAGGAAGTAAACACCACGGCTTCGGCGGGGAGTTGTACGGACCGGTTTGTGGTGGGATATTGAGCCCGATTGCACGGGGAATAAAAGCGATTTGAACACGGAGGACACGGAGGACACAGAGGGATGTGGAAGGGTCGTTTCGACAATGCGAACGACGATGCGAAGAATGATCGAGATTGCCCGTCTTCGAGACAGCAACCCTCCGCGACCTCAGTGTCCTCCGTGTTCAAAGCTTTAGCCTTCCCCAGCAACCAATAGCGAGATGAAAAAAATGACGGAACGAATTCGTGGCGGCAATGCAAAGCCTCTCGATCCGGGATTGCTCGAGCGCATTGGACAAAGGATGAGAGCGAGTTTTGACGCCTGGTTCGGGCCGCTGAGCCCTCTGCCGCAGGTTGCGCCTGCGGAGACGCCGCCTCGGCGCTTTGATTATCCCTCCGGTGTGAACCTGATGGCCCTGCCGCGTGGGTATGAAGCGGTCAGCTTTCAGCAGATGCGCGACCTGGCCGATTCGTTTGATCTGGTGCGGATCGCGATTGAGACGCGGAAGGACCAGGTGAGCAAGATACCCTGGTCGTTTCGGGAAACGACGCAGCATGGTTCGCCGGGCGGGAGCGCCCGGCGCTCCCTTTCGAAAATTGACGAGCTTACGGAATTCTTTCGTTGTCCTGATGGTGAGCATGAGTTCTCGGATTGGTTGCGGATGATCATCGAGGACTTGCTGGTGATCGATGCAGTCACGTTGGCTGCGACTGTCGATGAGCGTGGGAGTGTCTGGTCTGCCGGGAAGAAGGTTCGGCGGCTTGAGGTAATCGATGGAGCGACGATCAAGCGTGTGATCGACGAAATGGGACGCACGCCTGCTCCCCCGGAGATTGCCTATCAGCAGATTCTCAAAGGCGTTCCGGCGATCGACTTTACTGCCGTCGAGCTGGTGTATCGTCCGCGCAACCTGCGGGCTCACAAGTTTTATGGTTACTCGCCGGTGGAGCAGATCATTGTCACCATCAATCTGGCGCTGCGACGGCAGATGTCTACGCTGGCCTACTTCACCGAAGGCAACGTGCCGGAGGCGATCTGCCAGTCACCACAGACGTGGAACACCGACAACATTAAGGAATTCCAGACTTGGTTTGATGGTGAGCTCGCCGGCAACATAGCCAAGCGGCGCAGGGTGATCTTCATTCCCAATTCGGGCGACAAGGACGCGATCCAGTTCACCAAAGAGCCTCCGCTCGCGGGCGATCTCGATGAATGGCTGGCGCGCGTCGTCTGCTGGGCCTTCTCCATCTCGCCGCAGGCGCTGATCAAGCAGATGAATCGCGCTACTGCTGAGACAGCGAAAGAGCAGTCCGATGAAGACGGCATCACGCCGCTGCTGAACTGGCTGGCCTCGCTGATCAATGGACTCGTTCGTAAGTACTTCGGCTATGACCACGTCGAATTCGCCTGGGGCGAGCGCAAGGACGAGAACAAGCTCGAGCAGGCACAGATCAACCAGATCTACGTCCAGTCGGGGATTCTGACGGTGGATGAGGTGAGAGAGTCGTTGGGAAGGCAGGCTATCGGCGTTCGGCAGTCGGCTGTCGGCTAAACACAACTGCAACTGCCAAACAGGACAGGGATCGCGCGGATGTTACGGATCACACCGATTGAGGAAGAGATTTGCTTGCGCTGCTTTCTGGTTAGTCCGTGCGATCCGTGTCCCGTTGTGAACTGTGCGGATGCGTAAGAAAACCCATGAGGAAAATCCAACTCTTTGCTGCGCTCACGAAAGTTGACGAAGCCAGGCGCGAAGTTTGGGGACTGGCTACGGCTGAGGTTGTTGACAAGGAAGGCGAGATCTTCGATTACGCTTCGTCGAAGCCTTACTTCGAAGAATGGTCACGCGGGATCTCGGATGCCACTTTGGGACGCAGCCTGGGGAACGTGCGGGAGATGCATCAGTCGAGTGCCGTGGGCAAGCTGGTCGATCTGCAATTTGACGACCAGCGGAAGACCATCGCGGTGGGCGCGAAGATCGTCGATGATCCGGCGTGGCAGAAATGCCTGGAAGGCGTCTATACCGGCTTTTCCATCGGTGGACGCTATGTGAGCCTCTGGCCTGACGGCGAGTTCTTGCGCTTTACTGCGCAGCCGGTGGAGATCAGCGTAGTCGACAATCCCGCGGTGCCGAATGCGCACTTCACGGCGATCAAGGCGGATGGGAGTTTGGAAGTAAAGAGCTTCGAGGCTGCGCAGCTCCGAAGCTTCGAAGCTAAATCAGAAGAGGAGCAAGGAATGAAACCAGAGCAAGAAGAAAAACTCGACAAGGCGATTACGCAATCGAATCATTCGCTCGAGAAGGTTGTCGATATCGATCGCAAATTGGAATCGCTGGAAGCCGGATTGAAGGAGCTGGCAGACGCATTCCGCAAATTTAGCGAAGGCTTTGCCAAGAGCCTTACAGCGCCAGAGAAGCGTATCGCGCGCACCAGCGTCACAGTTTCAAAAGAGGACGATGGCAAAAACCCGCCCGGAGGCGGCCGGATCCACATTGCGCGTGAAGGCCGGCAGGCCGACGCTGATCCTGGCTTCATCGAAGCCATGAAGACAGCGCACGCGAATCCGGTGGTCGGGGCGTAGAAGCGGCTTTCGGCAATCGGCTGTCGGCTTTCGGCCAGTAAACATTCTGGTGTTCGCGGAAGTGCCGGAATGTTTGTTGGCCGAACGCTGAATGCCGAATGCCGAGCGCCAACTGGTAAACATTCTGGTGTTCGCGGAAGTGCCGGAATGTTTGTTGGCTGAACGCTGAATGCCGAATGCCGAGCGCCAACTGTCAACTGTCATCAGCAACACGCGGTCAACCTGCCCGCAGTCTCTTTCCACACATTTCAGCAAAGGACTAAAACCCATGTTCAACGGAGAAGTCACGCAGCGCACGCTCGAGCTCCTGAAGGGGATCGACCTTGCCAAAGCGACCTTCCAGACCTCTACCGGTCTGGTGAACTACGACCTGACGGGGCCGGCGAAGAAGCTGTATCCGGTCTTGTCGCCGCTGCGCAATGCGCTGCCGCGCGTGATGGGCAACGGCGACACCGCGACGCGCTGGAAGGCGATCACGGCGGTCAACACAAACAATCTGTCTCCGGGAGTTTCGGAGGGCAAGCGCGGCGGACGCATCAGCATTACTGAGCAGGACTACACGTCGGCGTATGCCGGACTTGGCCTCGAAGGCGACGTCACCTTCGAAGCCCTCTACGCGGCGCAGGGATTCGACGATGCGCGTGCGCGGACGGTCGAGTCGGTACTGCGCGCGGTGATGATCGCCGAAGAGCGCGTGATCCTTAACGGCAATGCCTCGCTCGCGCTGGGCACACCGGCGGCTCCGGTAGCCACTCTCGCATCGGGCGGATCGATCACCGTCCAGGCTGGAAACCTGGTGTACGTTGTGGCGCTTACGCCGGAAGGATTCCTGAACGCGAACATCGCCAACGGAGTTCCCAGATCGGTATCGCGTACCAACATCGATGGAACCACAGACTCATATGGGGGTGGATCATCGAACGTCTCCGCGGCCTCGAATGCCATCACAACCACTTCGGGGAATCAGACTATTAGTGCCACAGTGGCGGCGGTTCCGGGGGCTGCAGGATACGCCTGGTATCTTGGCACTTCGGCGGCGAACGCTGCTCTGGCACAGATCACATCGGCGAACAAAGTTACGCTCGTGGCCAATGGCGCAGGCACGCAGACTGCCAGCCAGATCACCGCCGACAATAGCCGAAACACGCTGCTATTCGATGGATTCCTCACGCAGATCGTAAACAACTTCAACCAGAGCGGCACGGCTTATTACAAGTCGCTCGATGGCGCGTTTCTCACTTCTGATGGCGCAAGCGGGATTGTCGAGATCGACGTGGCGCTCAAGTCGCAGTGGGATGCGAATCGTCTGTCACCTTCAAAGCTCTGGGTGAGCTCGCAGGAGGCCGCGAACATTAATAAGAAAGTTCTGGCGGCGACCGGCGTGCCGCTGTTCCGCATCAATCTCGACGTAGACGGCAAGCCGGCGGTGATTGGCGGGTCCATGGTCGCGGGCTACTTCAACAAGTTCGCTCCCGGCGGAGGTCAGGTGATCCCGATGGAGATCCATCCTTATCTGACCGCCGGCACGCTGTTGATGCAGACGGAGTACCTGCCGTATCCGCTCTCGAACGTGGACAACGTGGCGCAAATCAAATGCCGTCGCGACTATCACCAGGTGGATTGGCCGATCACCAGCCGGACTTATCAGTTCGGCGTATATCTGGATGAAGTCTTGCAGGTGTTTGCTCCGTTTGCCTTCTGCGTGTTGGCGAATATTGGGAACGGATAGGGAACAGGGGACAGGTTACAGGGGATAGGGAACAGAAAAGACTTTGAGCTAGGGTATTTCTGTCCCCTGTTCCCTGTCGCCTGTAACCTAGTTCATTTCCCGAACCTGCATCGTCTGATCGATTGCCAGATTGGGATAACGGATTGGCGATCCTTCCGGTGCAGGTGGATGGCTTCCCGTGGCGCTGAAGTCCGTGCCATAGCAGGAGACCGAATAGGAATATCCTTCGCGCTCGGTGCGGGACATTCTTAGCGTGTCCGAAGAGATGAGCTCGTCGAGACCGGCGCAGCGTCCATTTTGGGAAATAAATGTGCGTTCCGACTGCGCGATCTGAAGCAGGTCCATGCGCACGCCGGTCAGGCTGATGGCCTGGGTTGGAGCTGTGCCGGGATCACTGGTGGGCATCTGCTTGAAATAGAAGTGGTAGATGCCGAGCATGACGCCGGTAACCAGGACAAGACTTGCCAGTCCGCGCATGACTGCATTGTTCCCAAAACGAGCACTTAGCCGCAAGGGCCGGCGCTGCTTGCGGCGTTACTGAAGGACTAAGACGAACAGTTGTTTCTTGTCGTTCCGAAACGACATGAGGAATCCCTCCCGATGTCCATGGCTTGCAGGGCTCGGCGCATTCTTCGCTTAATCCCACGAGTGGCTGAGGAAGGCTCTCGCCTTACAACCTTGTGTCTATAAGGATTCCTCGCTTCGTTTCGGTATGACGAAAAGAAGCAGGTTCCAGAAATCTTATGCCCTCATCTCCTGACGATCTCTGTATCCTCGCCGACCTGAAAGCGTGGCTGAACATTCAGAGCAGCGCTGAAGATACGCTGCTGCAGAACCTGATCACGCGCGGCTCGCTGCAGATGCTGCGCTGGATGAATCGCGATCACATCATCGCGACTCCTTATACTGAGAACCGGGATGGGAACGATGCGGTGTTCATGCTGCCGCGGAATTTTCCACTCGTCTCGGTGAGCAACGTAATGGTGGATAACATCTCAATTCCAGCGGCGACGAGCCAGGTCAGCTCAGGATTCGTATTCGATGCCAGGAGAATCATGCTCCGCGGCGGATCGAGCGCGTTCTACTCGCTCGGTCCGTACAGCGGCACGTATCAGTATCGGTTCACACGCGGATTCCAGAATGTGCAGTTTGTGTACCAGGCGGGATACGCGAGTGTGCCGGCTGATCTGCAACAAGCGGCGATTGAAGGCTTCGCATATGTGTATCGCCGGCGTACGCACATCGGAGAAGACGCGAGTTCGGCGAGTGGCCAGGTAACGATTAGTTTTTCAAAAGAAATGCTGCCGGCAAGTGTACTGATGACTTTGGAGCAGTACACGCGGCGGGCGCTGGCGTAGAGAGGCTGTCGGCGTTCGGCTGTCGGCGTTCGGCCAGTCAACCCTCTTGAATATTCAGGCATTTGCGCTGCGTGACTTCTCTCCTCCCTCATCAACCGTGCGAATGAGAGAGGCAAGCATACGTTTCACGCGCACAGCCTCATCGCTTAGCTCCTTGTGATCTTTTGCATCAAGGTATTGCAAGTCGTGTGAAAGAAGCAGGTGGTATTCAAGTTCACTGGCAGATCCCATGGCTATTTGCAGGAAGCGGTGAAACTCTGCATCGCCTCGCCGACCGCATCCTTCCGCAATGTTGGCTGGAATTGACGATGCGGCACTCCGAATTTGACCGCTCAAGCCGAACCGCTCGTCCGAAGGAAAAGTCCTGGTCGCGCGATAGGCAGACAACGTGAGTTGATGCGCCTTTTGCCAGACCTCAAGATTTCTAAAATCCTTCATATATCGCTCCCGTGATCTGAGTTGGCAATAGTACACGACGACTCAATGTCGCCGGCTGGCCGAACGCCGACAGCCGAGTGCCGATAGCCTGTCCATGAACACTCCTCGCGAGCAAGTCTATTCCGCGCTCTTTAACACATTGCAATCTGCCCTCGGCTCTCGCTTTGCAACCATCTCGCGCCGCTGGCAGATGCCGGAGCAGGTTTCTCCGGAGTCGCGTCCGGCGCTGTTCCAGGTGCAGACTGGAGAACGTGCGAAGACGAACGCGAACGGCGAGCCGATCATCTGGATTGCGGCTGTCGATCTCGTGATTTACACACAGGGATCGGGCGACGAGCAGACAGTTCCATCTCAGGAATTAAATGTGCTGCTTGATGCGGTCGAGGCCGCGCTCGCTCCACCCCTGAATGGCGATGGCAGGCAAACTCTTGGCGGCAAAGTCTCGCATTGCCGACTCCAGGGCAGTGCGCGTATCACGGAAAACGTAAACGGCGCGGCGGCGATGGCTGTGGTGCCGGTGGAAATTCTGACTACAGCTTAGGCCGTCGGCATTCGGCTGTCAGCGTTCGGCCAGCAGCGGTTTTCGTTAGGCAGCAAAAAAAGCTTCCTGGCGGAATGCCCAAAGCCGATCGCCGACAGCCATAAGGAGATCTCATGTTTCATTTCGGATCCGGCACATTGTGGGGCTATCCAGTCGCCGGAAATCTTGCTGCCAATCCCACGCCAATGAAGTTCGGCACATTGCAGGACATCAACCTGGAAATCTCGGGTGCGCTCAAAGAGCTGTATGGCCAAAATCAGTTTGCCGAAGCCGTCGCGCGAGGCAAGTGCAAGATCGCCGGCAAGGCGAAATTTGCGCAGATCATCGGCAAGCACGTCAACGATCTGTTCTTCGGTCAGACGATGAATAGCGGCCAGAAGCTGACGGCGCTCGACGAGGCGCAATCGGTGCCCGCGGGTTCGCCATACACGATCACCGTTACCAATTCGGGACAGTTTGTCGACGACTGGGGCGTCCGCTACTCCGCGACCGGCCTTCCGCTGACGAGAGTAACCAGCGCGCCAGTTCAAGGACAGTACTCCGTCAGCAGCGGCATTTACACCTTCGCCGCCGCCGACGCGAGCGCCGCGGTCCTGATCTCGTATCGCTATTCGAGCGCGGCAGGAGTGCAGCTCAACATCCGCCAGCAGCTCATGGGCTTCGCACCCGCGTTTCAGATTCTGCTCAACGAGCAGTATGCGGGCAAGCAGGCCAACCTCCTCCTTTATTCATGTGTTGCCGAGAAGCTGAGCTGGGCGACGAAGAACGAAGACTTCCTAGTGCCGGAGTTTGACTTCGAGGCGTTCTCGAACGCCGGCGGTCAGGTGATGGATCTCTATCTTGCCGAATAAGCGCGACGATCTAGCGCAAAAGGAGCGCCATGCAAAAGCATTCCATTGTTGTGAACGGCAGGCAGTTTGAGTTATCTGCGCTGACTTTGGGGGATTTGCGCCGGCTCGAGCCAGCGCTGCTCGGAGTCGAGCAGAAGAGCACAAACGGATTTGGCTCGATGCTTGCGCTGCTTCCGGTGATTCACGCGTCAATCAGCAAATTGCATCCGGAGATCGCGCTTGAGGAGTTGGAAGAGATGCTCGATCTGAGTACGTTTTCCGAAGTGCTCGACCGTGTGCTCAGAGTCTCCGGATTAAAGAGGGACCGCTCCGAAGCTCTGGGGGAAGATCAGCCAGCCGCCGAATGAGCCGAATCGCCGACTGGCCGCGTCTTTTCGGCCAAATCATTACCGGAACGGGATGGACAAAACGCGAGATAGACGCGCTGACCTTGTTCGAAGCGAATGAATTGCTCGAATACTGGAGCGAGCATCCTCCGACGCATGTGTTGCTGGCGGCGATGATGAAAGCGCGTCCGTTGCGGAAGAAAACGGCAGGCGATCTGTTGAGCGCGGTGGAAGGCGCGGGTGGGCATGTATGCACGTCTCCGCCTGAAGCAATTAGAAAATTCTTAACACGCGTTCCCGGCATGCCAGGAAGCGAATGCGCCGGAGGCGCACAAGGTGAAAGCCCAGCATGACATGCTGGGCCGATGTCCGTTCCATACAAGTCCTGGAGGGACGGTACACCGAGGTGCCGTTCCTCCAGGACTGAGATCTTAGATTACCCACCCAACATGAAATGCAGGGCATCGTTGCAATAAATCCGAGTCCCGGAGGGACGACATCACTAAAATGCCGTCCCTCCGGGACTCGGATTTTAAAATCACGTACCCAGCATTTCATGCTGGGCTTTCACATTGCGCGCCTCCGGCGCAACAAAAAGCGAATACCAAGGTCACGAAGGCGAAAAATAAGGTCACAAGAAGCCTTGTGACCTCTTTCTACTTCGTGACCTTCGTGTTCGCCTCTCCGGTTTTGGTATGAAATTCAGTATCGACCTTTCAGGGTTCAATCATGTGACCGATGCCTCCGCGCAAGCCGCGGAGCAGATGCGCGATCAGTTTCGTTCATCGCTGCAAGATATTAACAAGCTCACAGCGGCGACGGTTCGCGACCAGACGCAGCAATGGAACGGCGTTTTTTCGGGAATGAATCGCGGATTTGCTCAGACGATCACTTCCATGAGCAACAGCTCGCGTACTCTGCAGCAGAATGTCGCGCGCGTGCTCGACCAGATCCTGGCCGACTTCCTGCGCATGCTGGAGCGCATGGTAGCGCAATGGGTGGCGCAGCATACGTTCATGCGGATCTTCGGCATTGGATCGCATAAGGCAACCACCGCCGCGAATATCGGAAGCTCGGCTGCCGAAGGTGGCGCGGCTGCATACGCTTCGGCCGCAGCG
>QIBA01000055.1 GCA_003225175.1 Acidobacteriota bacterium | reverse complement strand
TTTTCAGGCCGAAATTGCCATCCATCGCTGTACCTACGATTTCAATGTCTGGATCGCGCGACAAAATCTTCGGGATCAGCTTTCGCATCAGAGCCGAGTCGTCAATTACGAGAACGCGAACCTTGCCGGAGCCGTTGTTCACGCCGTGACCGCCTCCACCAAGGCCGGTGCTTTCCCAAGTCTTGCCACGACCGCAGCAAGATTGAGAATGAGTACTACGCTGCCGTCTCCCAAAATGGATGCGCCGCTCACGAACTCGGTCGCGGCGATATGGTCGTCCAAAGCTTTGATCACGAGTTCTTCCTCGCCCACCAGACGATCGACGATAAGTCCGAACTTTCTCTCCGCGATCGTGACGACTACCACGAATATCTTGTTGTTGACGGGCAAGGGCCCGCGATGTACGAGCTGTCCCATGCGTATGAGCGTCAGCACCTGGTCGCGCAACTGCATGACTTCATGCTGATCTACCCGGTGCACATCAGAGGCGGAGGCGCGCGCGATCTCCAAAACGGAAGCTAGCGGAACCGCGTATAGGCGATCGGAAACGCGGAACATGAGCGCCTTGATGATTGCGAGCGTTAAGGGAACCTTTAACAGGAATGTAGTGCCGGCGCCTGGTTTTGAATCGATGGAGATCGTACCCTTCAGCTGTTCGATTACGCTCTTGACGATGTCCATGCCGACGCCGCGTCCGGAGATCGCAGTCACCTCATCTGCAGTGCTTAATCCAGGATGGAAGATGAGGTGGAGGGCTTCGTTGTCCGAGATTCGTTCGGCTTCATCGTGCGTGATGATGCCTTTCTCGACTGCCTTGCTGACGAGCTTGTAACGGTCGATGCCCGCCCCATCGTCGGAACATTGGATTACGATCTGGTTGCCTTGATGGAAGGCATTCAGGCGAATTGTGCCTTGCGGCGCTTTGCCGAGGGCGACGCGCTGCTCGGGAGTTTCGATTCCGTGGTCGGCTGAGTTGCGCACGAGGTGTGACAGAGGCTCGGCGAGGGTATCGAGGATGCTCTTGTCGAGATCAGTTTCTTCACCGGAGACCTGGAGAACAACGTTTTTACCGCAGGTCCTCGCGACGTCGCGGACAATGCGAGGAAAGCGGCGAAACAGTTGCTCCACCGGCACCATGCGGATTTTCATCACAGACTTTTGCAGGTCGTTCAGGACGCGAGCTTGAAATGCCAGAGCATCTGCAAATTTCGTCCGCAACGGGTCCTTTTTAAAGCGCTTGTCGAACTCGCTGATGTTCTGCATCAGCATTGATTTCCCAATCACGAGTTCGCCGACAAGGTTCAATACGGTATCGATTCGTTCGGCATCGACGCGCAGCTTCACGCTGGTTGATTGCGCAGTCGCGGCAGTAGAACTCTCAGTCGATTCCGCGTTTGCGTCCGCGATGCCAAGCACGTCGGCGGACTCATCATGCACCGGGACTGCCGCTGCTTGCTCGATGGGACTCTGGGCACTGGCTGCTTCGACAAGAACGTCGGAGATTATCGACGGGATGCGGCACTTTGTTGTGAACACGTCTTCTGATTGCTCGCTTGCGACCGCAAATTCCATTACATCGATGTGCTCGGGAGGGATTGAGGAATCCGGAAACGCCGCAAGTATGTCTCCGAGTTGAGCCAGAACGTTCTTCACGAGCTGCATCGCGGCGCTCTTCATCGGACATGTTGGATCAACCGCCAAGGCTATGTGATAGACGGTCTGTCCCTGGCTGTGCGCGCGCTCGATGGCGATATGTTCGTATTCCGTCCAGGCAAATCGCCCACTGAGTTTGTAAGGAACAATGTTCTTCGGTTCGGGACGCGCGACAAGTTGCCGAATCTTTTCCCGAATTGGAGCAGCGGAAGGAAGCTGACCCTCGCCGCGATAAGCATCCAGCATCGAGGAGAAGACGTCGGCCGCAGCGAGAACAATTTCCGCCAGTTTTGCGCCATTGTTGCGCGCAATGTCGGGAGTGAGTACATCCTCCAGATCGTGAGCGAGGCTGCTCAGTTCTTCGAATCCACAGGAGCCCGAGTCTCCCTTCAGCGTATGAACAGTGCGGCGCACCTCGCGCACGAGTTCGGCGTCGGCAGGGCGCTTTTCCAGACTGAGTCCCTCTTCGTTGAGCGCCTGCAACAGCTCGGCCGCGGTCTCAAAGAAGAGCTCCTTCAACTCGGATTGCCGTTCATCGGGAAACAAGCTCAAACCGTAGCCTCAATTCGTTGATAGGCAGTGCCGTTGTTCTGGTGGATCATGCGGAACTTATCGGTGAGTCCGAACAGGCTCTCCGCGTGACCAACAAACAGATAACCTTCAGGATTAAGACAGCGATAAAATTTGTCGATGAGGCGCTTCTGCTCGGCTTCGTCAAAGTAGATCATCACATTGCGGCAGAAAATCACGTCATTGCGCTGCGGGAGGAACTCGGTCTTGAGGTTGTGAAAGTCGAAGTGCGCGAGCTCCTTCAGGTTCTTCTTCAGGGCATAACGTTCTCCGAGTTTGTCGAAGTAGCGCAGCCGGTAGCCGTAGTCGACCGGCTCCATCTGTAAATCCGAATAAGAAGCTTCCTGGGCAGTTCGCAGCGCGGAATAACTGATGTCGGAAGCCAGAATCTCAACCTTCCAGGGAGGAGGAATCAGCGGCTTCGGTGTCGGCATCTCGAATGGAAGAGGATTGCGCAGGTAGTAATAGGCCAGGGCGTCGGCGATCTGCATAGCCATTGTGTATGGCTCTTGTCCCGTCGAGCAGCCTGCGCTCCAGCAACGCAGACTCCAATCGCGCCGCGACTGCTTGCGGTGCAGAATCTCTTCCAAAATGGTTTTCTGAAATAGATCAAGCTGCGCCCGATTGCGGAAGAAGCTTGTCTCGTTAACCGTGAGGTTCTCCAGCAGAGAGCCGAGCTCCGCCTTGCCCTCGCGGCTGGTGAGCAAACGGTAATAGCTATAGAAGCTGTCTAAACTGCAGGCCCTCAGCCGGCGCTGCAGACGGTCCTGAAGGAAGTGGATGCGACGCTCATCGAAATGCATGCCGCACTCCTGGTAGACGAGGGTCTGCAGGAGCTTGAGTTCGGCGTCGCTGATGACAACAGGAACACTGATAGTGGCCATTGCGCTCTCTTAAAAATCTCTTTACCGCTGTAACCGTCAGGAGTCGGCCGGAGTGCGCTCAGGCAGTCGCTGCTGCGGCGAGGTCTCCCAACCGCCGCAATTCGCCTTGCTGCAGAATCTTCGTGAGGTCAATCAGGATCACGAGGCGTCCGTTCAGCTTGCCGACTCCGGTCACGTACTTCACTTCGCTTTCTTCAAAGACTTCAGGGGGAGCTTCGATCTGGTCGTGGGGCAAACGGAGCACTTCGGAAGCCGCATCCACGATGAGCCCCACCTGCTTCTTATCGATTTCGGCAACCAGGATGCGATTCTTGCGCGTGGATTCAATTCGCACTTCGCCGAATCTCTTGCGCAGATCGATGACCGAGATGATCTTCCCCCGCAGGTTGATCACGCCTTCGACGTAATCTGGCACGTCGGGCACGGCCGTGATTTCCGGGACACGCACAATTTCGTGCACCAGCCCAATCGGAACGCCGAACGTTTCTTTCCCGATACGGAACCCAACGAGTTGGAGATCTTTCGCCATGCGATCCTGTGCCGACGCTCAGTTGATGCTGGACGCGTAACGCGAGGCGTTGTACTCCTGTCCTCGCGCTCCGCCGGTGACGCTTCCATTGGCACTGCCGTTGCGATGTCCGCTGCCATTGAGAGACTCGAGGACAAAACGGTCCATGGCATCCAGCAGCGTGCGCGACATCTTGGACATCTGATCGGCTGAGGCCGCTAATTCCGTCGATCCCGAAGTAGAACGCTGGATCAGTTCGCGCATCTTCTCCATCGCGCGAACCACCGCCTGAGCACCCGAGGCCTGCTCTTCCACAGACGAATTGATCTCGTGCGTGATCTCGTTCAGTCGAGTTGTGGCGCGCGCAATCTGCGACGATCCATTGGATTGCTCGTTCGTCGCTGCGCCGATCTCCTGCGCGAACTTATATACCTCGGTCACCACGTTCGAGATCTTCTTGAGCGCCATGTTCAGATCGGTTCCCTGTGAGAGACCGTCGTTCACGATCGATCGGCTCTTCTCCATGTTCTCTACAGCCTTACGGGCCTCCTTCTGAATGCTCTGGATGAGATCGGAGATTTCACGCGTCGACTGCGCAGACTTTTCCGCGAGTTTGCGAACTTCATCGGCAACGACCGCGAATCCGAGTCCGTGCTCGCCGGCTCGCGCAGCCTCGATAGCGGCGTTCAGAGCCAGGAGATTTGTCTGCTCAGCGAGGTCATCGATTACTTCCACGATCTTGCCGATGTTGTCTGCGCGAGCTCCGAGCTCGCCGATAATGACTGATGAGTTCTGGATGGACGTATTAATGCGGTTGAGCCCATCAGTGGCTTTTTCCATGGTCTGAATGCCGCTGTGGACCTCTTCGCGCGAGCGCTGGGAAATATCGAGCAGTACTTTCGCCGTGTCGGCTACACGCTGGATGGAAGTGACCATCTGATCGATCGAAGCGGAGGTCTCGCTCACACTTGAAGCTTGCGTTTGCGTGTTCTTCACCATGTTTTGCACGTTGATACTCATCTCGTGCATGGTGCTGGTGACTTCATCGATTGCCGATGCGGCCTGGATGTTGATCTTGGCCGACTCATCGGAAGCGCTGGCGACTTCGGTTGAGCCGCCTGCTACCTGCGACGCGCTCTCCCGGACGCTCCTTACCAACTGGCGCAAGCCGATCGTCATTTCGGAGAAGGCTTTCCCCAAAGTGTCACTTTGGGAACGTGGCTGCACCTGCAGGGTGAGATCACCGCCGGCAATGGCCTCTGAGACCGCCGCCATCTCCTTCAGATAAGCGATCATTTTGTTGAAGGTCTTGCTGAGCTCGCCAACTTCATCCTTGCGATTGAGATCGATCTTTTGATCGAGATCACCGGACTCGCCGATCTCACGAGCCACCATCATCAGATGTATGAGCGGCTCGCTGATGGAGAGCGCGGTCTTATAGGCGATGGCCATTCCGCCTCCCACTGCAGCTATCCCCGCCAGGATGGAGAACCAGAAGCTCAAGGTGCTCTTCGTGCTGTCGGCGATTTGCTGCTCCTGAAGATCGGTTTCCGTCGCCGCCATGGTTTGATCGATCGGATCTTTTACTTTCTTTAGCCAGTCGCCAGGATTCAGTTGAAGGTAGAAGATCTGCAGCTCGGCAACCGTTCCATTTCCGGAATCTACGTGCCTGCGTTTTTCGATCAGCGGGCGGGCAAAGTGCTCGGCCCAGTCGTGCTCCGCTTCGTTCAGTTTCTCCAGCGGAATCTGCTCCTCGGCCGTGGCTTTGGCCTCGGTACGGTGGATGGCTTCGTCGAGTTGCGTGACGCCGCTGAGCACCTTCTCCGCTTCACCGGAGTCGCCACTCAGGAGGTAGTTGTTCAGGTGGATCTGGTTTTGGCTGAGCAGGTACTGAAGAGTCGAAGTGTCGCGCAGCAGCCGGAACGAACGGTCGGTCTTGCGCTTCGCCGCCTGCTCGCGCCAGAGTGCGAATTGATTTACCAAGGCAAGGATCAAGGCGAGGGCGATCATCCCGCCAAATCCCCAGTAAAGCTTCTTTGCGATTGTCATTGCCTGTTCACCTGCTCGCTTTTCACAGCGAGATCAATTGCCCATGCCGAAACGGATTTCCACGAATTCTGTGCCTTCCTGGCCGGGTTCGTACTTCCACTGCTTAACTGCGTTCTGGGCCGCGTCGATCAACAATGGGTGTCCACCGATGGTTCTCACGGATTTCACCTGGCCGCTCGCTGCGACCACTAACTCCAACTTCACCGAGCCGATGATGTTCATTCTTTTGGCGAGTTCGGGATATTGCGGGCTGACTTTTGTTCTGATTTTTCTGGCGGCGTCGTCACCGTGAGATAAGAGCGAAAATCCAAGAACGCAGGCAAATAACGCGATAAAACGAAAGGGCTTCCAGCAGAAGGGGTTAGACACAGCAGTCTCCTCCGAGATGAATTCAGCTATCAGAGTGCACGGTCGCTGCCACCGGAAGCAGATTGTGACCTCAGTAATCGGATCTAGTTAAGTTGCTGATTCCAAGGAGCTAAACCTAGGGGATTTTAGAGAGATCCGGGCAATAGAAAGCGGATCGGCGTCTCACGAGGTCCAATTATGTCAGCTTGATGTCTCACGCTGAGAAAACCTGGGGCAAGTAACTGGTTACCTTAGGTGCTCACATATCTGGTTTCGTATTGACTCAAATTGAGAATGCAAGCTACCGTCGCATCTCGATTGGTTCGTTTTGAGACGAACTCCGCACCCGAATGGCACATTTTGCCCCTCCAAAACCTCGCGACTCGGAGTCGCGCGAGACATCGACCGTGCCGCCCGGTTCGGTAGAGTTTCTGCTCACCTGCGTTGAAATATTGAAGGCCCAGACATGGCCCAAGGCCATCCTGGATCGCCTTGCGGAACAAGCGCATGCCTATTTTTATCCACTTCCGGTGGCGCTGATCACCGAGGAGGACGGTAGGCTTTATCTATCTGCTTTTGCGTCTCAGGATGAGAGGTCTCACGCGCGCGCGATCGAACAGGATCTCGCCACACCTTACCAGTCTCTTACAGCCAGCGTCCGCAAAGCGCTGACTGAAGAGCGAACAGGCCTGCAGTCACTCGAGCTTGCTGATACCGGCTTCTCTAGCATCTTCACGGCTCCGATCCGCACGTCGCAATCAAGCACTGTTTTGGCGCTGCTCCTGACCAGTGGCCAGCAATTAGCAGAGGCTGATCGCGCCCTCGTTGCCGCCCTTGCTCAGATCGCGAGCATGGCACTGTCCGACAAGGAGATGTCCCAGCTGTTCATGCGCATCACTCGGTCGAGCCGGCAATGGGCAGGGATGTTCGATTCCATCTCCGATTTCATGTTGCTGCACGATGAGCACCAGAGGATCTCTCGAGTAAATCGCTCGCTCTCGGAAAAGTTGGGGAAGCATCCGGCTGCCGTGCTGGGCCTACCGGTGCGCGAGCTGTTTGGACTGTCGTCCGCTTCACAGGCATGTCCGTTCTGCCTCGATATGCGTAGCGGCGAATTCCGCGAAGAGTTTCGCGAGCCTAAGACAGGCAACATATACCTTGTGTCGTCTTCCCGCCTGCGTGGCGTTGGCGAAGATACGCAGCAGACGGTGCATGTTCTCAAAGACGTCACTGCGAACCGACGGGCGGAGCGGCTCTATCGGGAACTATTCGACAACATTCAGGAAGGAGCCTATTTCTCCGCTCCGGATGGTCGTTTATTGGAAGTGAACGACGCCTTGGTGCGCATGCTCGGCTACAACAGTCGGGAAGAGTTGCTGAAGGTAACTGCACACGATCTATATCTCGAACCTGCACACCGCGAGCTTACCGCGCGCGCATTGAATCAATTCGGTCGTTTGAGAAACCACGAACTGGCGCTGTTGCGGCGGGATGGCTCGATTATTTACGCGCTGGAAAACAGCTTTGTTGTCCGCGACGAGACTGGGAAGGTGGTCGAGTACCGTGGCGTGCTGCTCGATATCACGGAGATGAAGAACGTACAGTCGCAGCTTTTGCGCGAGCACGATTTCAATACGCAGATTCTGAACCACACGCAGAGCCTAATTGCAGTTGCCGACACCGCCGGCTTGGTCAGCTATGCCAACCGTCGTTGCAGCGAGGTCGCCGGTGGGGAAGGGGCTGATCTCGTAGGTTCGCGACTGGAGACTATCGTTCTCGAATCGCATCGCCCCGTATTGCGCGGTGCCATTGAATGCGTTCTCGAAGGCAAGGCTGTAAACAACCTGGAACTTCCGCTCGCTCGCGGACGGCAGACGATTGGCAGCTTCTCGGTGAACCTGAGCCCAATGCGGAGCCCGAGCGGCGAAGTGAATAGCCTGGTCGCCGTGATGACCGACATCACGGATGTCGCCATCCTGCAGGCAAAGTTGATGCACACGGAAAAGATGGCGGCGGTCGGCCAGCTTGTCTCCGGCGTCGCCCACGAGGTGAACAATCCGCTCACAGCCATTCTTGGATTTGCTGATCTTCTACTCGAGAATCCTGAGCTCAACGATCAGGTGAGAGACGATCTGCAAGTGATTGTGCAGGAATCGCAGCGCACGCGTGAGATTGTGCAGAACCTCCTCAGCTTTGCCCGTCAGACTCCACCAGAAAAACACGCGGTCGATGTAAACCAGGTTGTGCGGCGGACGATCGCGCTGCGCTCCTACGACATGGGCAGTCACGGCATCGAGCTCATTGAACGGTTCGATTCGACCTTACCGGAGATCGTCGGGGACGCTCATCAGTTGCAGCAGGTGTTTTTAAACATCCTCAACAACGCTTGCGATGCGGTCCGAGAAACTGGACGCAGAGGACGAATCGTTATCGCCACGGAGCAGTCGGCCGGGCTGGTCGAGGTTCGGTTCCGGGATAACGGTACTGGAATAAGGCACCCGGAACGAATATTCGATCCCTTCTTCACGACCAAAGAGGTCGGAAAAGGAACTGGGCTCGGATTGAGCATCTGCTATGGCATTGTCCGGGAGCACTGTGGAGAGATCGTTTGTTTCAACAATCAGGATTCTGAGGGTGCTACGTTCACGATTCGCTTGCCGTTGATGAAGAGCAAGACCGGCAAGGCTATGGCGAAAGCGGCAGCCTGCGTGAATTAAAGAGTAGAACGACTAAACGAAGACCGTTTAAGGGAAACCACAGCCAGCGATGAGCAAACTTCCGCTACTGATTATTGAAGACGAGAGCGCGGTGATGTCGTTCTTGCGGGCCGCTTTGGAACGAAACGGTTATGAGATCGTTGGCGCGTCCTCCGGCGCTGAGGGATTGAAGCTGCTTGAGAGCGGCAAGTATATGGCAGTTATCAGCGACATGCGCACGCCCGGCGGCGTCACTGGCGCCGATGTTCATGCCTGGATCCGCGCGAATCGTCCAGAGTTGCTGCATCGCATTCTTTTCATAACCGGAGACACGGTGAACCAGGAGACCATGGCGATCCTTCAGAAAACCGGAGCTCCGTGCATCGAGAAACCGTTTCGCGTTGGGCAACTGCTCAAAAGTGTAGAAATGCTGATCGCAGGCGGAGGCCAATAGATGGCTGCAGAAAAGCTTCACCTGATGATCGTGGACGACCAGGAGAGCATTCGTAAGCTGTGCATTACGGTTGGCGGCTCGCTTGGCCTGAATTGCACCCAAGCGGAGAGCGCCGAAGTAGCTCTTGCACGGCTAGAAGCTGAAGCTCCCGAAATGATCCTCGCGGATCTCATGATGCCCAACATGTCAGGGCTCGACTTCCTCACCGAAGTGAAACGCATGCTGCCGCACACGGAAATCGCGATCATGACAGGACACGGCTCTATCGAAACCGCGGTTCAGTCCATGCGATCAGGCGCGTACGACTACATCACCAAGCCATTTCGCATCGAGGAGCTAAAACTACTTTTGCAGCGCATGCAGGAGAAGGTGGAGCTCGTCACTGAGAACCTGTTTCTGCGTGAGCGTGTGAATACCGAAATGGATCTGAACGGCATCGTCGGTTCATCGGCGAAGATCCAGGACTTGCTGCGAATGATCGCGCGCTTGAAGGACACGCGAACTCCGGTCTTGATCACAGGTGAAAGCGGAACAGGGAAAGAGTTAATCGCGCGAGCGATTCATTTTCGCGGACAATATGCCAAGCGTCCGTTCGTCGCCGTAGATTGCGGAGCTCTAGTGCCGACTCTCATCGAGAGCGAACTGTTCGGCTATGAAAAAGGCGCATTTACGGGCGCCGCAAAGAGCAAAGAAGGACTCTTCGAGAGCGCGAATGGCGGCACGATATTTCTCGACGAGATCGGTGAATTGCCTTTGGAGATGCAGGCGAAACTTCTCCGCGTCCTGCAGGAGAAGGAGGTACGGCCAGTCGGCAGCAACAACAAGGTGAAAGTCGACGTGCGAGTGATTGCGGCGACAAACCGCGACCTTGAAGTGGCATATCGCGAAGGCACATTCCGCAAGGATCTGTATTTCAGACTGAATGTAGTCACCGTGCATCTCCCTCCGCTTCGAGAAAGAAAGGCCGACATTCCTGCGCTGGTGCATTGGTTTTCAAACCGGTTTGCGCCCGGCTTGCCGATTCAGGTTACGCAGGCTGCGATGCGTGACATGTTGCAGTACGAGTGGCCTGGAAATATTCGCGAATTGGAGAACTGCATCGAACGCGCGGTGGCCCTTGGCAGCCAGAATGTGATCGATGTTCACGATCTTCCACCGGCCATCCGCAGGCTTTCTGAAGATCAGGATGCATCAGTCGCAGTTGAACTGATGAATTCGACTGACCTGGAAGAACTCGAGCGCGAAACCATCATGCGAGTTTTCGAACAGACGAAAGGCGACAAGGCGCTCACAGGACGAATGCTTGGTATTAGCCGCGCGACTCTGTATCGAAAGCTGAAGCGTTACAACATCGGTTCAGCTAGCGCGATGGCAACAACTCCGAGCTAGCACGGTAGAGACGCAGCGTGCTGCGTCTCTAGCTTTGCATGAGACAGGTGTTTCAGTGTGAGACGAACACATCAGTCTCATAAGCGAACCGCTTGAGACTCCCCAAGATAATCAGGCACTTACGGGAGAAGCTAGTTTGGCAGCCGCTTTGCACATTCTTTACTGTCGCATTCTGCCTCGAGACATGGAGTGAGGGCGGTAGATGGGATTTCTCAGAGAAGCGGATAACCAAAGGCTCGGCACGGGCGTTGGGACGGAAGCTCGCAATGCTGGAAGTGCTGAGATCGACCGGCTCGCGCAGTTTTTTCCGGACGGAACGAAGGTGAAAGTGCCGGTTCAGGTGGCCCGATTACCGCTGGGTTCGGAAACGACGAAAACAGTTCTCGAGTACGGAACATCACGCGAAGTGATCTTCCGCTGCACGCTGCCGGTGGAATTTGGCGACCGCGTGCGGCTCACGAACAAGGATGGATCGCTCGATGCCGAGGCGGAAGTGACGGCTGTGCAAATAGGGACTGCAGAAACACTGGTTGCTGTCAGATTCGTTACGGAAATTCCGAACTGGATTATCAAAGCATGAGCACCGCGACTGTGTCCCTGGTTGAGATCGCCGCTGAATGGCGCACCGCGCGCAGACTCTATCCGTTTTACTCCGCGCTGATTCGGGAGTTTCAGCTCGATGTACCACACTCGAAAGAGTTGGAGAATCCAGTCGATAGACCCGAGCCCCAGGTATTGGAACGAGTGCAGAAGTGGTTTGCTGAGGTTGATCGTCACATACAGGTGGCGCAAATCCGCCAGCTGCTACAGGGTCAAAACTTCGGCGAGGAAGCGACGCTGCGGGCGCTCTTGTTGCGTCATCTTCCGCAGGATCGCAAGGACGAAAACCTCCGGGAGAAGCTCGACTACCTGCTTGTGCAGTACTTCGCGGCGGTTACGCCCCATCATCCTCATGAAGCGAACGTCAGAGCAGCGGAGGTTCTGGAAGCTCTGCAGCCCGTTTTGGGACACATGGAGCTTCGCCAATATCCCTGGAGCAAAGAACTCGATAAGGTAGCCGATGCTGTAGATAACTGCGCAACGCTTTCGGAATTGCTGGAGAGCGGCCTGGTAGAGCTTGGTCGCAATACCAAGAGCAGTTTAGGCGAGTCCTATTTCCAGCCTGCGGCTTTGATCGAAGTTACGCGATTCAATTTCCGTCTTCGCCTTGGGTTCTTCCGTCTCATGCACTCGGACCTGCATGCGATCCGCAAAGCTGTGCAGGAGCTCGAGTCGATGGACGTGATGACGGTGGATTGCAGGGAGGCTGGACTGGGGTCAGAAGAGCCTCTCGCGACTCTGCGGACACTTTGTCAGCAATGGAAGAAGCCTTTCCGCGAAGCCTACAAAGCCGGGCAATCGTTCCGGCAGCTTGGCATCGTGCGTAACATTCTTTCAAAGAAGGTAATGGCTCGTTGGGCGAAAAGAGCCAAAGACAGTTCCGCCCCACTGCAAGGCCCGGCAGTTGTAGCGCCATCTCAACCCCAAGCGGCTCAGCTGGAACCGGTCTTGCCCACTCTTCCAGAGGCCGAGGCGAAAAACGGCGATGGAGATCATTCCCATTTCAGCAACGTCGAACAGGTGCTGGAGATCATTTCGGAGCAATTGTTCGGGAGTAAGCAAAAGACCACCGTTTCCACGGTCTCAATCGGCGAATCAAAGCAAGTGCTTGCGTCGTGGGAGGTCAATGCCTTCGTGCGTGGAGGTGACGACGCCTTCTGCGGTGCTATTCAGCGCGCGGTTGGGGCGCGCGCGTTGCTCTTCGAGTCTAAGGAAAAAATTAAGCGCGGCCACGCGAATCGGCTAGCTGAGGCATTGGACTGCGCGCACATACAGGCCGCGATCATTCAGGAGCAGGTTGCAAAAGCAAAAGATAAAGGGGACATCGATGCCGCTGTCAGCCTGGCTGCGACCGCCAAGCGCCTGCTCTCGGTGATCGAGGAGACGGAGAACTTGAAGGCATGAAGCAAAGAACCAGCGGCACGACCATCCCCCAAAGGGTATTGGTCAGCTCCGACCAGAACGGCTTTTCGCGTGACTTGATCGCCCGCTGGCAGATGCAACCGCAGGTGCCGGAATTCACCGCGCTCAGCAGCGATCTGTTACGAGGCAGCGCGTCGTTGCCGTTTGATGTAGCAATTGTAGGAGACGTAAGACCAGAGAGAACCGCAGCTGTGCTTGCTCAGTTGAATCAGAGTCCCGTTCCGACGGTCTATGTCGCTTCTGTGGGGGAGCCGGTGCACACGCTGCGTCGTGATTATCCGAGAGTGATTGTGGTTTCGCGTCACGATGCATGGTTGGACACTGTGGTGTTGCTGACGGAGGAGATTTTGAGGCGAGCTGAACTCTCTGGGCATATCAGTCGCGTTGAAGAGGGGGCCAGGGCCGGATACAAGCTGGCGACTCTTGGGCGCTACATGGTCGAGATGCGCCACAGCTTCAACAACGCGCTGACGTCGGTTTTGGGAAATGCCGAACTTTTGCTGTTGGAGACAACTGCCCTCAAGCCAAGTATGCGAGACCAGTTGGAGACGCTGCATGCCATGACGCTGCGGCTGCACGAGATGATGCAGCGTTTTACTTCGCTCGAGGTGGAAATGCAATGCACGGAGAAGGCATCGCGCTCCGAGAAGATGATCGAGCCAATTTCATACGCAACACGCGTTTAGTCACAGGTAAAACAAAGTGAAGAAGATTCTCATCGTCGACGATTCGCTGGCTGAAGTGAAGCTGATGCAGTCTGTGCTGCAGCAGGCGGGCTATTGGCCGGTCGCGTTACACGATCCACGCAAGATCGAAGCCACCGTAGCGGCGGAGCGCCCGAGTCTCATTCTGCTCGATGTAGTGATGCCCGAGCGCAACGGCTTCCAGGCGTGTCGCGAGCTAAAAGGAAACGATGCATTTCGAAACATCCCTGTAGTGATTGTCAGTTCAAAGAACACGGACAGCGATAAATTCTGGGCGCAGCAGCAGGGCGCCGATGGCTATGTAATTAAACCGTTCACGCCAGCGGAGTTGCTGGGAGCGGTGCAGAGGTTTGTATAAACGTGCAGGAAGAACCAGCAGCACCAGAGCAGTTAGAACCGATTTCGCCGGAGCAGGAAGAGCTTCTAGCGGCGGAAGAGAGCCTGCCAAAACGCCAGTATTGCGTGTTTCGCGCAGGGCGCGAGCGGTTCTGCCTGGGAGTGCTGGATGTTGAGGAAGTGGTCGAGTGGCCATCAGTGACGAAGATGCCGTTGTCCCCAAGTTTCCTGATGGGAATTTTTAATCTGCGTGGCTCGATCGTGCCGATTGTGGATATTGCGTTTACAGAAGGACGGCGGCCGGATCTCTTGCCACGGCATGTAGTGGTCGCTTCGCTGCCCGGAGACGAGATACACGATGAGGTGCGGGTCGGCATCGCGGCTGATGAGGTCTTTGGCACTTTCAGTACCTCGGAGCCACTGATTCTGACGGATGCACCACGAGAAGTTCCGCATTGTCGCGGTATGCTGCGGCACGAAGACCGCCTGGCATTGACATTGGATTTGCGGCGGCTGGTCGACGTATTCCCAGTCCCGGTAATTTGATTGGAGTAACAATGGAGTTCAGGTTTCGGAGGCTGTTATGAAAGGTCGGCTGAATCAAGCCATGTGGACGCTGGGCGCCTTCAATGCGATCGCGCTGTTTGTCGTCCTTTACTTAGCGTACACGGCAGGGGCGAGTGCCAACGGTGCCGCTGGTATGGGCATTAGCGATGCGATGTCGGCGAGCGGCAAGGCGCCGATGCTCCTGTTCATCGCTATTTTCATTTGCTTGTCCATGACATGCGCGCTCTTGTTTATGCTCTCGAATAAGGTCGCCAAGCCTGTGAACGAGCTGGTGGACTACTCGCAGAAGTTTGCGAAGGGCGAGTACAGCAGCCGTCCGCAGATTGATTCGAACGATGACTTCGGGCTGATCGCCGAGAATTTTACCCGCAGCTCTGAGCGAGTCTCGCGCGCGGTCGCAAATCACGATGCCCAGGAGAATCTACAGAAGAGCGTTACGGAATTCCTTACGGTTGTAAGCCAGATTGCCCGCGGTGATCTCACGTTGCGCGGGCGGGTTACCAACGACGCGCTCGGCAACGTTGTTGATTCCGTGAACTACATGCTTGAGAACTTCATGAAGGTGCTCGAGCGCGTGCGTAAGGCCGCCGTTGACGTTTCCTCCAGCGCGAACGAAATATTGCTCTCCTCGGAAGATATGGCCAGCGGCGCCGTTCAGCAGGACCAGGAGATCACCAATACTTCCTCCGCAGTGGAAGAGTTGACGGTGTCGATGAAACAGGTGTCGAACAACGCTGAAGCCTCCGCCGAAGCGGCGCGCAGAGCGCTGGACGCTGCCGAACAAGGAAACCGCGCTGTGCGCGATACGCTCGATGGTATGCAGCGCATTCGATCTTCGGTGCAGGCTACGGCGAAGAAGATCAAATCGCTGGGCGATCGTTCGCTGGAAATTTCGGAGATCATCAACGTGATTAACGACATCACCGAACAAACAAACCTGCTGGCTTTGAACGCCGCGATCGAAGCGGCGCGAGCCGGCGAAGCTGGACGTGGATTCGCCGTCGTCGCGGACGAAGTCCGGAAGCTAGCCGAACACTCGCGTACCGCGACGAAGGACATTGCAGCGTTGATCAAAGCCATCCAGGCGGAAACCAACGAGGCTGTGGTGGTGATGGAAGAAGGCACTAAGGAAGTGGAAGTGGGAGCGCGGCTGGCAGATCAGGCCGGCAAGGCGCTCGATGCTATTTCCAGCGTGGTGCGCCAGTCAGCAGAGCTGGTACAGGAAATTTCGCTGGCCTCGAAGCAGCAGGTGCGCGGCACAGAAGGCGTGGCGAACGCGATGCAAATTATCTCGAACATCACTCGCCAGACCTCACAGGGCGCGCGGCAGACAGCACGCACAGTCGAGAATATGGTGAAGCTCTCAGAACAGTTGAATGAAGCCCTCTCCCAATTCCGCACGGCGGGGAGCGGTCCAGTGGAAGTAAGAGGTGTTACAACGGCGGCATTTCACGCCGTCAAGGCGTAATGGCGAGCCGATGAATAGATTTTTCGGCCCTGAATGAGCAGCTTGATGAAGGATGGAAATACAGCGGCATTGACTGAGCATGAGCTCGCAGAGATTCGTCTGTTCATCCTGCGGCGTTCAGGGATTCTATTCGACGAATCTCGAACTAGATTCCTGTCCGACCGTGTTAGCAAGCACCTGAAACATCGCGGCTTGGCACACGGTACTGATTTACTGCGCTTGATTGGCGGCTCCAACGCCGAATACGAAGGGCTGCTGGAGATATTGCTCACGCAGGAGACCTCGTTCTTCCGCTACCCCTCGATATACGAGGCGCTGGAAAAACGAGTGCTGCCTGAGCTGCACGGCAAGAAGTTTTGGCATAACCCTCGCTCGTTGCGCATTTGGACTGCGGGATGTTCTACGGGTGAGGAGCCATATTCGATAGCGATCAGCTTGCTCGAGACATTGGAATTTCCGGAGGCTTGGAATATCGAGATCCTGGCGACAGACATCAGCCGTCATGCTCTGGATATAGCTCAGCGCGGGCAATATTCACGTCGCGATCTCGCTTCGATGGTGCCCGAACACATTGAAGCGTACTTCACGCCCATAGCGGGTGGTGAGTATCGGGTTAAACAGCGGCTGCGGAAGATGATCGCCTTTGCGCAGATGAATCTCGCGCAAATGGTGTACATGGGCCGCTTCGATTGCATTTTCTGCATGAACGTTTTGATCTACTTTTCGGATGAATTACGAGCGACGTTGATTCGCAGCTTCCATGAGTGCCTGGAGCCGGACGGCTATCTCTTTCTTGGTCACGCGGAGTCCATCGCGAAAGCGAAAGTAGATCTTGAGCCCATCGTCATCAGCGATTCGCTCATTTATCGCAAGTCGATGCGTAGCGCCCTGCAGGAGAGTCTGTGAACACGCCCGGACAAGAATTCGTCGAAGTGTTTCTGCAGGAGGCGTCGGAGCACCTGCAGTTCCTGCGAGAGTACTCCGGAATTTTGCAGGATCCTTATCCGGTTCCCGAAGACATCCAACGGTTGTACATCTCGTCGCATACGCTCGAAGGCAGCTCCGGTTCGTACGGCTATCCACTATTTCGCGAAGTCGCGAGCAAGCTCAGCCACATCTTCCAGTATGCGATGAATGCCGTCATTGCGCCGGATGCAACCGCGGCCCTCGTCGAGTTTATCTCCGAAGGGATTGCCGTTCTCGAATCCGACTTGCTGATGATCAGCGCAAATGGAGTCGAGAACGCGGAAGAGATCGCGACTTTTAAGCAGCGATACGCGTTTGCCTTTGAGCCTGCTCCAGCGACGCCGGAGCCTGTTCAGGAATACGTAGCGCCTGTCCACCTGCACAAGACGCCGGAACTGCCGTTGTCGGCAGAGCACGCTCCAACGGCACAGCCTTCAGTCCCGCAAGCGAGCTCTCACGAGACGGAGCCTGCAACCTCGTCCGGAATTGCCGATCTGGAGCCGGATGGAGAGATTCCTCCGGAGATTCTTGAGTTCTTTGTTCCCGAAGCGGAAGAGCACTTACAGCTAGTCCAGGATTGCCTGTTAGGAATCGAAACCTCAAGCGATCCGGAAACGGTTCACCGCCTCTTTCGCTCGATGCACACAATCAAGGGCTCGGCAGCGCAGGTTGGATTGCAGCGAATCTCTCGTGTCGCGCATAGCGCTGAAGATCTCATCGGTCGCGTGCGAGATGGAGAGATTAAGCCAACGCAGCAGGTGATTGATCTTTGTCTCGAATCGGCTGATGTAATCAAGAAACTGATCTATGGGCAATGGCCGGATGAGAGCACGCTTCAGCGCAGCGTCAAGTCGCTGCTCGGTCGGCTGAAGCAAGTCGCATCGGGAGGAAATGCCGCCGCCTCGGGACAAAAGCAGCTGGTTCACACTTCTAGCCAACCTGTCCCGCCATCGTCGGTTACGCCGCCAAAGCAAAGCAGCGCGCAGGCGAAACCACACGTAATTGAGCTATCCGACGCTGAAGTGGAACCGGAATTTATCACTGGCTTGCGCAGCAAAGAGCCTGCCGCGCTGCCTCAATCTAAATCAGTACGCATCGCGCTCGACCGTCTTGACAGCATGATGAACGTGGTTGGCGAGCTGGTCATCAATCGAACACGCATGTTGGGCCGACTGGCGGAGCTCGAGCGTCTGGCGGATGTCCTCAACTTCTCCAAGGGAAGAATGTCCGACAAGATCGGCGAATTCCAGGAGAAGCATGAGTTCAACCGGCTCGTGGGCGGATTTACGTCTTCGTTCTCATCGCAAGCCGCCGCCGGCTTCGACGATCACTCCGAGTTCACTGAACTCGAGATGGATCGCTATGATGATTACAACATTCTTTCGCGCTCGCTGACGGAAATCTCCGCTGATGTAACAGAAGTTCTCACGCAGCTTGACGGATTCGTACGCCGCGTTGATTCCGACATCGATGAGTTCACCGGACTTGCGCACCGGCTGCAAGACGAAATTACGCAGGCGCGAATGGTTCCGATTGGGAACCTCTACACGCGCATTTCACGCACAGTGCGCGATGCCGCGAAGGCGTCGGGCAAGTTAGTTGAACTCAATCTTGCGGGCGCCGAAACGGAGCTGGACAACAGCATCATTCAGCAGATCTCCGATCCACTGATCCATCTTGTCAGGAATGCAGTTGCACACGGACTGGAAACCACAGAAGAGCGCTATCGCGCCGGCAAGACCGATCACGGCAATGTAGCCGTACGGGCGTACCATCGCGGCAATCACATCTACATCGAAGTAGAAGACGACGGAAAGGGAATTGAGTACGAGCGCGTTCGCAAGGCAGCAGTAGACCAGGGCGTCTATTCTCAGGAGCAAGCCGAGAAGCTCGGAGAGAGGGACTTGCTGGAGCTTCTATTCCATCCAGGTTTCTCGACCGCGTCGCGAAAAACAGAACTTGCCGGACGCGGCGTCGGACTCGACGTAGTTCGCGCCAATCTGACAGGGTTAAACGGCGAAATCGATGTCGACACGCAGGCGGGTTTGGGGACGCGCTTCACGCTGAAGGTTCCGCTGACGCTGATCATTTCGCAAGCGCTCTTCGTGCGCTGTGGCGAGATGAGCTTTGCCGTACCGCTTTCTTTCGTCGAAGAGATTCGTCGCGTTCCCGCCGGAGCTGTTGAAGAGGTTGGCGGAAAATTGTTGACAAAGGTCCGGGAGGCAGTCACCGAGGTTGTCCGTCTCGATTCCCAGCTTGGGCTGCCTAAATCCGAGCCCGTGAATGGTTATTGTCACCTGGTGCTGGTCACCGTTGCGGGTCGCTCCGTCGGAGTGGTCGTCGACGAAGTGATTCGAAAAGACGAAATCGTTATCAAGAACCTCGGTGAGTATCTGCGGAATGTGAAGCTCTTTCCGGGGGCTACGATTGCCCCCGATGGCAGTCTGATCCTGCTCATCGATGTAAATCGGCTTGTAGCAGGAGAATCGATCGAGAAGCGTCCGCTGATGACCAGCGCAACGGCAGCGCGGATCTTCGCGCCAGGTGCGGCAGCAGTGGCCGCTGGACACATCCCCCGGAGCGCGATTGAACAGGTGGCTGTCGAAAAAGTGGTCATTCTGGCAGACGATTCCATCAGCGTGCGCAAATTCGTCGGTCGCATGCTGGAGAAAGCCGGTTACCGCGTGCGCTTAGCGGGAGATGGTCTTGAAGCCCTGGAGATTGCCCTGCAGGGACAATGCGACTTGATCATCACGGACCTGGAGATGCCGCGCACCAACGGTTACGAGCTGATGATGCACCTGCGTCAGACTCCAGAAACGAAACACATTCCCGTAATGGTGGTTACGTCCCGCGCGGGCGAGAAACATCGTGATCGCGCCATCAAGGAAGGCGCGTCGGCATTCCTGACCAAGCCTGTTCAAGACGAGCAACTGATCGCGGCTGTACAAGAGCTGATTGGCGTAGCCCATAGTGGCTTACTGGGCATGGCACAAACGGTTTAAGCATGACTGGTTCGAAGAAAATTCGAGTACTCATCGCCGATGATTCGGCGTTCATGCGGAAAGTGCTGCATAGCATTCTTCTGGCAGAACCCGGATTTGAGGTCGCAGGTGAGGCGCGCGATGGACGCGAAGCCGTATCGCAGGCCGAGGCACTGAAACCGGATGTCGTAACCATGGATATCAACATGCCTCATGTGGACGGTCTGCAGGCGACGGAGCAGATCATGTCCATTAATCCACGCCCAATTCTGATTGTGAGTTCCGAATCGCGCGAGGGCGCGGAAGTAACTCTGAAGGCGCTCGAACTTGGGGCGATTGACTTCGTTGCGAAGCCAACCAGCGGCGTCGACTTGGATATGAGCAGCGTTCGCGATGAGCTAGTGCGAAAACTGCGGGTCGCTGCGAAGGTGCGAGTCGTCAGGACGGCATCACGAACCAAATTGGGACATGACGTGGCGAGCTCGGCTCCGCGCACGGAACCTGGCTCGGCGCCCGCAGCAAAATCTGAAGAGCAAAAGCCTAATGGCGCTCCTACACCACCGCGATCTCAGAACAAGTTCCCGCTGGTCGTGATTGCTGCTTCTACCGGCGGTCCGGCGACGCTGATGAAGTTCTTCCCGCTGTTTCCACGGGAGTTTCCCGCCGCGGTCATCGTGGTTCAGCATATGCCGCGGAATTTTACCTCGCAGTTCAGCCAGCAACTCTCCGAGACCTGCTCCATACGTGCCAAGGAAGCGGAGGCTGGCGAGATCCTCGCTCCGGGAACGGTGTACGTGTGTCCCGGATCGCACCACATGCGTATTTCCTCGACTGGGCGGGTAATGCTCGACGATGGTCCACGAATTCTTGGCTATCGTCCGTGCGCAGACGTGACTTTAGAGAGCGCTGCGGCCTACGCCGGCACGATGTGCATTGGAGTGGTCCTTACCGGAATGGGAAATGACGGCGTACGTGGAGCACAAGCCGTCAAAGACGCCGGAGGTTGCGTAATCGCCCAGGACGAAGCCACCTCGGTCATCTTCGGGATGAATGGCGAGGCAATTCGCGCGGGGGCCGTCGATCAAGTATTACCGATTGACGATGTCTTCGGGGCGATCGAGAAAAGAATTCTTCAGATTCACAGTCCGGCTCGCGCGGGTGCCGTATGAGTGTCAGCCGGGCTTCGAGAAACGAGAAATCGGGCGCTCGCAGCGGAGAGGCGGTGATCCTGTTCTCCGTCGCTGGCATGAAGTTTGCGATCGCGGCAAGTGCTATCGAGGAGATTCGCGATTTTACCGGAGTTCAGAAGCTTGGCCTGGGAACTATTCCGGAAAAGTTTTCAAAGGTAAAGCAGATACTCGAGCGGCAGGGACAACGCTACTTCATGGTTGACGCATGCGAGCACTTTCGTCTCGCGATGGCGCGTCCAGCAAGGGTGCTGGTCCTACGCCACGCACGGGCAGCCGTGAGCGTCGATGCTATCGAGTCCATGCTCGAGCTCAACGCAATGCAGGCTTTGCCAAAAGCTTTTTCAGGCGAAGAGCGAAACTGGTATCGGGGTCTGGCGCTGATCAAGGGGAAAGTGATTCCCGTCGTCCGGCCGGAAGCATTTTTGAGTAAGGCTGAGGTCGCTCTCATTGAAGCGTCCTTGCGCAGTCGCGAAGCTGGAGCAAGAGCGGTGGCTGGAGCATGATAAAGAAGAGCAAAGCAGGAGAAAACTTCGTTGTCTTTCCCATGGGGAAGAAGCGCTTTGCTCTTTCTGCCGAGCAGGTGAGCGAGTTGTCGCGTCAGCGAGAGCGTGGAGCAGAGGAGCAGCAGACGTTTCCTCACACTACGCGAATGCTTACCGGAGTCGTGTTGCGTCGCAACCAGATTGTGCCAGTTGCCGATATAGCTCCCGTGTTGGTTGGGCCGGAGGTGCCCGAGCGAAAGTTTTACCTGATCATAAATCTTGGTGGAAAGAGCGGACTGACTCGAGCCGCCGTGCCAGTGACCGGAGAATGCGAACTCGCGCAGGCGGAGCGTCTGCCAGGAAACGGCAAGCTGGCGCCGTACGTATCGGGATTGCTGTCGTTCGATGATGAAATCGTGGAGGTGCTCGACCTCGAACGCCTGATGGCGGCGGAGGTGCGCGCATGAGTCCGCAAACCTCTCCGAAGATCCTTCTGATCGATAGCAACGTGTTCTTTGCGAAGCGCCTGACTGACGCCATGAAGCAGGAAGGTATGGAGGTAACCCACAGCACGCAGGCAGCATATGCGCTCACCATGCTGGAGTGGGACGCTCCTTCCGCCATTCTGTGCGCCACCAATTTGCGTGAGATGAATGCCTTTGATTTGCCGCACATCGTTCACGCAGACACCAAGACCGCACACATTCCCATCATGGCACTCGGCGATGGCGGAGACCACGCCTTGATGGCCGCCTTCCGCGCCGGTTGTGACGATTACGTGGATCGCAAGCTCGGGCCTGAGCATATCGCGTCGCACATGCGCGCCTTCTTGAAGAGCCACGAAGAAGGGTTCCAGCCAACGCAGATGCTGGGGGGCTCCGATACGGCGTTGAGCGGAAGTCTCTCGCATCTGGATCTGCTTGGAGTCATACAGATGCTGTTGCACTCGAGACAATCGGGCGCATTGCATATCAACGCCGCTGATCTTGATGGTGTTCTGTTCTTCGACGCTGGCGATATCTCTCATGCGGAAGCGGGAGAGCGCATTGGCGACGAGGCTGTATTGGAAATTGTGAAGCGCACGAATGGAATCGAGAACGGAGTGTACAAGTTCGTTCCTGGAGCAACCGCGGCGACACGCACCGTGCTGCGATCCGCGACGGAACTCATGCTTGATGCTCTGCGTGAGCTCGACGAAGGCGCGAGCTTACTGGATGAGGAGGTATAGGTGGCTAGCACCCCTACTGTGGTTTTCATCGACGACAGCGCCACGATGCGCGAAGTCATCAAGATCGCGTTTCGGCGCGAAAACATTGAGGTTGTCGCTTATCCGGATGCAGCCAGCGCGTTGCCAAGCATCGAGCAAGGCAATCCGGACGTGGTCATCACCGACGTGATCATGCCCGACAAGGATGGCTACGAGGTCTGCCAACACATCAAGCAGCATCCTCGGCTTGGCAACACGCCCGTGATTCTCATGTCGGGGGTGGTGAATCGGGCAGTGGCGGAAAAGGCTTTTTCGGTGAAGGCCGACGAGCTCATTCGCAAACCCTTTCAGCCGCAAGATTTAATTACGCGAGTAAAACATCTACTTAAGTCGGAAAGCAGTCCTGCTGCCTCACAACCACAAGCTAATGCTGCAGCGGCCCTCAGCAGCATCTTCTCGGGCGCGCCGGTGAATGGTGGCGCTAAACCGCGACCGAGCGCAGCAATTGGAGCGCAGCCTCCGGCAACGGTAGCGCCAAGTCCGGCTCAGGAGATACCTGGCGCAGCTGCCCCGCCGGCGCAGTCATTGGGCAATGGAGCCACAGCAAAGGTAGGGGTCAGTGCATTGGGAGATATGGGTAAGTTGAAGATGGAGATTGCGCGTTTAGAAGGATTGGTGAAGAAACTGCAATCGGAGCTGGCCGCTGAGCGCGAATATGTCCGCTCATTAGAGGAGCACTTCAAGACCGCACAGCAGGGCTAGATTTATCGAGCCGCAGCCGAGCCGGAAAGCGCGCTAGGTTATCAGGATTTCCTTAGATCGCAAATCCTTGATCGTATCCCGGAGCTTCGCCGCCTTTTCAAATTCAAATTTCTTGGCGGCCTCACGCATCTGTGCTTCGAGACGAGAAATATAACCGTCCAAATCCTGTTGAGTTCCGAATTCTGGAACGGACTCGACCGCCTCGGTGAGCTCCGTAGCATCGGGATCGACGATTTGCGCCAACGAGTACTCGAGCGGCCTCACGATGGATTCCGGCGTAATCCCGTTTTCCTCGTTGTATGCGCGCTGAATAGCGCGACGACGTTCAGTCTCATCCATTGCGCGCCGCATAGAGTCGGTCATCACATCGGCGTAGAGAATAGAGCGGCCGTTTAGATTCCTGGCGCACCGTCCGATAGTTTGAATAAGCGATCCACTGGACCGCAGAAACCCTTCTTTATCGGCGTCCAGCACCGCGACAAGCGATACCTCGGGCAAGTCAAGGCCTTCACGAAGTAGATTGATTCCGATCAGCACGTCGAACTCACCGCGCCGCAAGTCCCGCAGAATCTTGATGCGTTCAAGGGTTTCGATTTCGGAATGCATGTAGCGGCAGCGCACGCCGACCTCGCTGTAGTATTCGGCTAAGTCTTCCGCCATGCGTTTGGTGAGAGTAGTAACAAGTACGCGCTCTCTGCATTCGACACGCAACCGAATCTCGTGCAAGAGATCATCGATCTGTCCTTTTACAGGGCGAACCTCAACTTCAGGATCTATTAATCCGGTGGGCCGAATGATCTGCTCGACTACAACCCCTGCCGACTTCGTCAACTCGTACGGGCCGGGTGTAGCCGAGACATAGATTCCTTGATTTACCCGCGTCTCAAACTCCTCGAATTGCAATGGACGATTGTCCATTGCTGATGGCAGACGGAAGCCGTACTCAACCAGGTTGGCTTTGCGTGAGCGGTCCCCATGCCACATCGCGTGGAGTTGGGGGACAGTTTGGTGGGACTCATCGATAAAAAGCAGGAAATCGCGCGGCACATAATCGAGCAGCGTCGGCGGAGCCTCGCCGGGCAACCGTCCGGAAAAATGACGTGAATAGTTCTCGATCCCATGGCAGTATCCAACCGACTTGATCATCTCGAGATCGAATCGCGTGCGCTGGTGAACTCTCTGCGCTTCCACAAGCCGGCCCTGTTGCTCGAGTTCTTTCTCCCACCACGCCAATTCTTCCAGAATGGAATCGATCGCACGCTTCTTGCGATCCGGCTGCAGCACGTAATGGCTCTTCGGATAGATCGGCAGGCGCGCGTACTTCTGCTTCACTGTGCCAAACAGCGGATCGATCTGCGAGAGAGATTCAATCTCATCGCCGAAAAGTTCAATCCGGTACGCCATGTCGTCATACGTTGGGAAGATCTCAATCACATCGCCGCGTACTCGAAACGTTCCACGACGAAACTCCGATTCGTTGCGCTCGTAAAGGATTTCGACCAGCCGCCGAGTGATGTCCTCCCGTCGGATTTTCTGTCCTTTCTCCAAAAAGAGCAGCATGCCGTAATAGGCGTCCGGCGAACCGAGACCGTAAATACAGCTAACGGAGGCAACAATTATGCAATCGCGCCGCTCAAACAGCGACTTGGTGGCCGAGAGCCGCAGCTTATCCAGTTCATCATTTACGGTGGCTTCTTTCTCGATATAGACATCGCCAGAAGGAATGTATGCCTCAGGCTGGTAATAGTCGTAGTAAGAAACGAAGTATTCAACCGCGTTGTTAGGGAAGAACTGTCTGAACTCGTGATAGAGCTGGGCGGCCAGAGTCTTATTGTGGGCTAGTACCAGGGTCGGACGGTTGAACCTCTCGATGACCTTGGCCATCGTGTAGGTCTTCCCAGATCCAGTCACACCGAGAAGGACCTGATGCTTCTCGCCAGCGTAAAGACCTCGCGACAATTCCTCAATCGCGCGGCCCTGATCACCGGCCGGCTTGTAATCGCTTACCAGCTTGAAGTCCATAAACGGAAGCCCACAGAGCGAAAAATCAGCGAGTGGGTATCTCAGTATTGTGACACAACGGGCAAGTGGATTTTCTCAGGCTAAATCCGTTGCGTGCTGCGCAGGGCGGTGTATGTAGAGATCGCTGCAAAATCGCGGTCAAGCTGCCAGATAGTGGCGTCGTTCTCAATCGCGATTGCGGCGATCAACAGTCGATTGAGGAGCGGATCGTATAGCCTTTCCTCCGGCCAAGCCGCTAAATTTTCAGATGCGAAAACGAACGTTTTGATGTGAATAGGGTCCGCTAGCACAAGATTTGTACGCTTCATGTGTATATCGTAGACGAGTCGTTTCGGAGTTCCTGATTTTCGTGCTGCGACTCTACCTGGTCTGAACGGCTTTCTTCCCTTTAAACAGTTTGACCCAATCGCGCGGACTGTCCACAAGCACGTCAGGGGGAGCGGTTTCTAATGTGTGTGGGGCGAGGCCGTACGAGCATCCAACCGAATAGATTCCGGCGTTCTGTGCCGTAACCACGTCGACATCCGAATCCCCGATCAACACCGCTTCGGAACCTTCGCAGTTCGCTTCACGAAGCAGTTTCCGAACTCCAAATGGATCGGGCTTTTTCGTTTCGAAGCTATTGCCACCGTACACCTGGAAGAAGAATTCATTCATGCCAAGCGCATCGACAATGGCCCTGGATGGCCCAACCGGTTTGTTGGTTAGTACGGCCATCTTGCGGGGGAAGGTATCCGTGGAGCAGAGGGCTTTGAGTGCATCGATTACGCCGTCATACACGTACGTTGTGTCAAGCTTGTGCTTGCGGTAGTAGTCGAGGAAGAATTGCAGGGCCACGTGAAGAAAATGCTCGTCTTTGGGATCGCCCAAAGCACGACGAACCAGCATGGGGGCGCCATCGCCAATGTACGAGGCAATCACCTCCAATGGCAGTTCATGCCGTCCAAAGTGGCGGAGCATCGCATTCACCGAATTTCCCAGGTCTTGCCGGGAGTCAACCAAAGTTCCATCAAGGTCGAAGATCAAGAGCCGCAGCTGGCGAACTGGGATTTCACGATTAATCTTCATTTCTCTCAGTTTATCTGTGGGAGCGAATCGAGATAAGTCCTAACGCGCACTGCATCTATGATGTTGCGCGAGATTTCCTTCACCGATGAACATACCATCTAAGTTTTTCGCGCTTCTCCTGCTTTCGTGCGCTGTTTTCGCCCAGACTCCGGACGCCGGGATTCTTGCGGAGGCACTCCGCATCAAGGCGATCGACAACCATTCACATCCGCCGAAGCTAGTCGCGCCGGGAGAGAAGGACGACGACTTCGATGCGTTGCCATGCGATCCGATCAGCCAGATGGATCCGCCATTTCAGACCCGTCCCGAGAATCCCCAGGTTCTGAAAGCCTGGAAGGCGCTATGGGCGTATTCCTACAACGACCGCGATCCCGAGCACGTTAAAGCGCTCCTTGCAGCCAAGCAAAAGTTAAAGCAAGAGCGAGGGGATAATTATTCAAACTGGGTTCTCGATCAGCTCGGCATCCAATCTCAGTTTGCAAATCGAGTAGCGATGGGCCGCGGATTGCAAGCGCCGCGATTCCGTTGGGTACCGTTTGATGACCCGCTGCTCTTTCCGGGAAAGGGTTTGACTCCCTCCTCTCCCGACCGAGAGTACTTCTATCCTCGCGAACGTCAGTTGCTCAAGCGCTACATGGACGAAGCCGGCGTGGCAGCAATGCCATCGACTCTTGAGCAGTACAAAGAGCGGGTGATTACTCCCGTTCTGGAGCGACAGAAGCAAGCTGGGGCTGTAGCCATCAAGTTTGAAGCCGCCTATCTTCGCGCCCTGGACTTTGGTCCACCGGCCAGCCAGCTAGCAGACGCCGACCCAATTTATCGCGCGGCGCTCTCTGCCAGGGTTCCTTCGGATCAGGAATATTTGCGTCTCCAGAACTATCTGTTGCGATACATAGCAACCGAGGCTGGCCGGCTGGGAATGGCCGTTCACTTTCATACTGGCGGTGGATGCGGAAGCTATTTTGATCTGCCAGGCTCAAATCCCGCTCTGCTTAGCTCGCTGATCGACGATCCGGCTCTTCGCAAAACAACGTTCGTCCTGGTGCACGGAGGAGCGCAGACTTTCAGCAAGGAAGTTTCCTATTTGCTAAGTAAGCCGAACGTCTATGCCGATCTATCGGAGCAAACCTGGTTGCTTTCGCCGCGTGCACTTAGTCTAGTGCTTCGAGATTGGCTCGAATGGTATCCCGATAAGGTCCTTTATGGCACCGACCTCGCACCCGGCACTCCAGAACTCGATTGGGAGGAAGTGGGATGGATCGAAAATCAAACGGCGCGCCAGGCACTTGCGATCGCGCTGACGGGAATGATGGAGGATGGAGAGGTAAACCGGCAGCAAGTGTCTAAAATCCTGCAGATGGTTCTGCATGACACTGCAGCAAAGCTGTATGGATTGCAATAGCTAGCGTCGCGCGTTTCGAACCAACAGGTATGCAACCGTGAGGAGCAGGAGATAAAACGGGCCGCTTATAACGGTGATCCGGGTTTGCGGTACGAACCAGGTTGATCCGATGGCAGCCAATAGAGCTACGAATCCGAAGATGGAAAGTGCTCCTCCGCCGGGCGCATGCAGCGGCAATTGCGCGAGTTGATCCGCAGGGAAGCGCCTTCGAAAGCTGATATGGGCGGCCAATGTGATCCACCAAGCCAGCATTCCTCCGAACAGTGACGCTCCGATGATGTAGAGATAAGCTCCCTCCGGCGCGTATGTCTGCACGAGAATGGCCACGAGAATCCCGAATGCGGAAAGACTCAGAGCCACGTGCGGCGAGCCGGCTGCGGTCACTCTTCCGAGAGAAGCAGGGGCGTACCCGCTGCGTGCGAGGGAAAAAAGCATCCGGCCAGCGGCGAAGATGTTGGCGTTTGCTCCTGATAAGGCCGCCGTGAGAACGACGACATTCATCAGCAGCGACGCCGCAGGTATTCCAGCAATGCGAAATACGGTCACAAATGGACTCTGAGCCACGCCTGCCTGAGTCCACGGCATGACTCCGACTAGTATTCCTGTGGCTCCGATGTAGAGGACAGCAAGCAGGGCAAACATAATTCGCGTCGCGCGAGCCACAGCGGCGGGGGACTTGGCCTCTCCGGAAGCGATCGCTACAAACTCGAGTCCGAGAAAGCTGAACAGAGCAAACGATGCCGCCAGAAGCGGCGAGCCGGGGCCATGGGGGAAAAACCCTCCAGAGACGCTGTACTGAGCGGGTACTCGCTTTGAAAGAAGCAGAGCCGCTCCAACGACGATGAATGCTGCTATCGTGACAACCTTCACCATCGCGAACCAGTATTCGAATGTTCCGTAGTCGCCAACTGGACGCAAGTTGATCAGCAGCAGCAAGACTGCAAAGACGGCAATCCATACCATCGGAGCCGTCTTGGGAAACCAGACCCGCATGTAAGTCGCTGCCGCGACCAACTCACCACCGACGGCTATAACGACTGCAAACCAATAGCCATAGCGCGCAACGAATCCTGCCCAGTTGTTCAGGTAGAGCTCGGCATAGACGCCGAATGATCCAGCCGCCGGGTGGGCGCTCGCCATCTCGCCCAGAGCCATGGTAACGGTGAATGCGATCGCGGCTCCGATTACGTAGCTGAGTACGACGGCGGGTCCGGCGATGTGGATGGCTGCGCCTGAGCCCAGGAGCAGGCCGGTGCCGATCGAACCTCCGACAGCGAGCATGGCCATCTGGCCGGCGGAGAGTTGTCGATGCAGCCCAGCTTCATTGCCGATGCCTTTGGCTGAGGCAGAGACTTGTTGGACTGAGCTCAAGTGGATTGAGTGTATCGAATCTTCTCTTTGTACTTTACTTGCTTACGTGGTTCCGGCCGCCCTCGGCGGTACAAGGATTAATCGGGCCATGAGCTGTGAAACACGCGTACGCTCCGCGAAAATTTAGCGCTTATGTTCCGCATTACTGTGCTCAGGTATCAACCTTGTCGCCCAAACAATCTCTGTACTTGGCCGCGGGCGGCCGGAACTACCTTGCTTTCTTGGCCAAATCTGCTGCTTAGTGCTTCGGCTGGGGACGTGGAATCTCATCGATCTTCGCTGCAAGAATGAAATCGCTTTCGGTGAGACCATCAATCTTGTGCGTCCAGATCGATACGGTCACGTTCCCCCAACGCAGCAGGATGTCGGGATGATGGCCTTGCTCTTCGGCGATGGCGCCAATTGATTTCACAAATTCAAGCGCGCTCACGAAATCGGAAAAGCTATAGCTCTTCGAGATGTGGTGCTCATCGATTACTTTCCACCCTTTGACCTGACGCTCCAGGGCGGCCAGCGCTTTCCCTTTGAGCGGCGGAACTCCGCCTTTGCAGGGAACGCAGGTACGCTTTGCGAGTTCTGCCATGACTGAGCAATATAGCGCATTCACGTAAGAGAGCTCTCCGCATGGACATTTATAATCGCTTCTTTGCGACGCAATTCATATGTCCGACCTGGTAACCACAATACATTCATCGGGTGGTGATCCGTTAACCGTTGGACGCGAATCAGAGAGCAGATCTCAGAGATCCATTACAAGGAGAGGAATGAGCGAAATTCGAGAGATTCGTGCGCGAGAGATTCTCGACTCGCGCGGCAATCCAACGGTCGAGTGCGATGTCTTCTTGAACAGCGGAACAATGGGACGTGCCGCGGTCCCCAGCGGAGCCTCGACTGGCGAGCATGAGGCAGTCGAGCTGCGCGACAACGATTCGCAGCACTACCTCGGCAAAGGAGTGCTCAAAGCGGTTGAGAACATAGAGAGTGCGATCGCGCCTGCTCTTGGGGGGATGGATCCTTCAGATCAACGATTGATCGATGGCACGATGATTGAACTCGATGGCACCCCGAACAAGGGACAACTCGGAGCAAACGCAATTCTCGCCGTTTCCATGGCCTGCGCCCGTGCCGCTGCCAATGACTTCAAGCTACCGCTCTACCGCTATCTTGGTGGAGTAAATGCCAACATCCTGCCTGTTCCAATGATGAACATCATCAACGGAGGCGCCCACGCCGACAACAACGTCGACTTCCAGGAGTTTATGGCCATGCCCATTGGCGCGGAAACCTTCGCGGACGCGCTGCGCTGGGGCGCCGAAGTCTTTCATACCCTGAAGGGCGTATTAAAGAAGCGAGGTTATAGCACGGCAGTTGGCGATGAAGGCGGCTTTGCGCCTTCCCTGAAGTCGAACGTGGAAGCTATTGAAGTAATACTTGAAGCTATTGAGAAGGCGGGTTACAGGGCAGGCGAACAGATCGCCATCGCCCTCGATCCCGCGGTCAGCGAGTTGTACAGCGACGGCAAGTACGTTTTCAAGAAGTCGGATAAGAGTGTTAAAGATTCGGAACAGATGGTGCGCTTCTGGTCCGACTGGGTGAAGAAATATCCCATCGTTTCAATCGAAGACGCACTCGCTGAGGACGATTGGGCAGGCTGGAAGATGCTGACGGATGAGATTGGAAAGACCATTCAGTTGGTCGGTGATGATCTATTTGTGACCAATACGGAACGGCTGCGTCGCGGCATCGCAGATGGTTGTGCAAACAGCGTTCTCATTAAAGTGAACCAGATTGGAACCGTGACTGAAACGCTGGAGGCGATCGAGCTCGCGCGTCGCAATGGTTACAGCGCTATCATCAGCCACCGTTCTGGCGAAACCGAGGATACCTTCATTGCCGACCTCGCGGTTGGTACTGGCACCGGCCAGATTAAGACGGGATCAGCCTCGCGGACGGATCGCATCGCCAAATATAACCAGTTGCTGCGGATCGAGGAACAGTTGGGACGCGCGGCTGGATTCCTGGGTGTCGAGGCCCTGAACTATCACGGAGTAATCGGCAAGGCAGCCTAGTTAACGGTAGAGACCGCCCGCCACGGGGCTCCCTCGTTGCGAAGCGGCTTGGGGGTCGAATACATCGGACGAGTATCCCGATATGCATGCTGGAGACGCGGCATGCTGCATTCTCTACCGATTATTACAGAGGAGTTCCAAATGAAGCCGCTTTTCTCGAAATGCCTGGTAAGCCTGATGTGTCTTGGGGGAGCCCTGGGCCAATCTGCCCTCATAATGTCCGTTCCATTCTTTTCTACTGAAGCCGTTGCCCAAAGCGATCCCGCCTCCGAACCGGCGAGCCGTGAAGATGTGCAGAATCTGTTCTCCGTTCTCAAGCTCGATCGCATGATGCAGGTCACCATGTCCGCGGCTGCGGATCAGATGAAAGGGAATTTGCCCGAGCTGATGAGACAGCAGAACGTTGAAATCCCACAAGAGCAGCTAGACGCCATGGCTGACGACATCTTCCACGACTATCCGATGCAGGCAGTGTTGGATTCAATGGTTCCCGTCTACCAGAAGCATCTGAGCAAGGCAGATATCGGCAACATCCTCCTTTTTTATCAGACGCCGACTGGACAGAAGATGTTGAACGAAATGCCGGCGATGTCGAGGGAAGCGATGCAGGCTGCGAATCCGGTGATGAAGGAATGGATGGCTAGGATGACGCAGCGCATGCAGGATCGGGCACATGCAATGGCGCAGCAGAACGCATCGCAGAAGTCGGGAACGAATTCAAAGCCAAAGTAGGTCGTATGAAAACGTATTTTCTAGGCCTCGCGCTATTGCTGAGCTGTGCTGCGATGGCGCAGACTGCGTCGTCTCGAGCATCCAGTCCCGGGGCGAATCAGGGTGATACTGGTCAAGCCGCCAAAAAAGCTGAGATTCGTCACCTGATCGAACTTACCGGGGCGGCGAGCGTTTCAGCAGATGCACTGCGCCAGATCATCGCTCCATTGCGCAATGGCTTTCAGCAGGTTCCCGAAGAGTTCTGGGATACCTTTATCAAAGAAGTTCGCTCTGACGAATTGATCGATCTCGTCATTCCCATTTACGACAAGTACTACACGCGCCAGGAAATTCAGGATCTAACGACCTTCTACAAGTCGCCAGTGGGTCAGAAGACGATCAAAGTTCTTCCCAAACTCTCTGCCGAAGCGATCGATGCTGGGCAGGAGTGGGGACGAATCGTCGCCGACCGTGCGATGCGCAAGCTGCGCGACAAAGGCTACGACAAGTCCTCGTCGATGCCTTCTCCCGATTCTCCTGTCGGGCAATGACGATCTGAATAATGAAGAATACTCCACTCGTTCTCATCATCCTCGATGGTTGGGGATACCGTGCCGAGACTAATGCCAACGCGATAGCGCTCGCGCGAAAGCCGAATTACGACGCGCTGCTGCGCGATTTCCCCAGCACGCTTGTGCACACGAGCGGCCGGTATGTTGGTCTCCCGGCCGGCCAAATGGGAAACAGCGAGGTTGGTCATCTCAACATCGGCGCGGGACGTGTGGTGTACATGGACATCACGAAAATCGACGTGATGATTGAAAAGGGCGAGCTCTTCTCGAATCCGGCGCTGATGTCGGCGATGAAGAATGCGCGTTCTGGAGGACGACAGCTACACATCTTCGGGCTGCTCTCAGACGGCGGCGTCCATTCGCACCAGAACCATCTCTACGCACTGCTGCGCATGGCCAAGCAGAACGGAGTCGATCGCCTCTTCGTGCATGCGTTTATGGATGGCCGTGACACGCTGCCCACGAGCGGCGCCGGATACATCGAGCAGCTTCAGCAGAAGATGCGTGAGCTCGGAACTGGACACGTTGCAAGCGTCAGTGGCCGCTACTACGCCATGGATCGCGACAAGCGTTGGGAGCGCGAGCAAAAAGCGTTTGACGCGCTGGTGAAGGGTAAAGCTGAGGGCGGCACTTACATCGACCCCCTTCGCGGAATGAAGGAATCGTACAACCGCGATGTGACCGATGAGTTCATTGTTCCGTTCGTCTGCGTGGACAATCGCGGCGAGCCGCTGGCCACAATTCGTGACGACGATAGCTGCATCAATTTCAATTTCCGGGCAGACCGCGCGCGCCAGATCACCCGCATTCTCGCGCGCAACAGCGGCATCACGAAACAAAATGGTCAAGATTTGCCGGACGCTGAATCTCTTGAGAAAACAATTCCGGCAAGCGAGGCACCGACGAATCTGATTTACATCTGCATGACCCGATACGACAAGCAGTTCGAATTGCCGTTTGTCGTGCCTCCAGATTCACTCACGAACATTTTGGCGAACGTCATGGCCGGGGAGGGTCTGCATAATCTTCGCGTTGCCGAGACAGAGAAGTACGCGCACGTCACGTATTTCTTTAACGGTGGAGTTGAGCAGCCGTTTGCCGGTGAAGAGCGCGTTCTAGTGCCCTCACAAAAAGTTCCGACGTACGACCTAAAGCCGGAGATGAGTGCCGAGGGAATCGCAGACGCGGTAGTGGACGCCGTTGAACGCGGTAAGTTTCAGGTCATCATCGTCAATTTTGCCAACGCCGACATGGTGGGTCACTCCGGAAAGATCGAACCTACAATAAAAGGCGTGGAAGCAGTGGATGGATGCCTCGGCCGAATCTACAAGGCAGTCACACAAAAAGGCGGATCGATGATCGTGACCGCCGACCATGGCAACGCCGAAATGCTGATCGATCCAATTACCGGGGGTCCGCACACGGCGCACACGCTGAACCCAGTGCCGTTCATCATTGTGAGCGACGACAACAAGAGGTTTGGCCTTCGATCCGATGGAGCGCTACAGGACATTTCTCCGACTGTGCTCGGAATGCTCGGCATCCAACAACCGAAGGAGATGACAGGACACGACTTGCGGGCAAATCGTCGTTGATCATCAAGCGCGTGCCCTTGGCCATTGCAGCGGCCCAAGCTCGGAGATGAGCAGATCATCGGAGTGTCATTACCTCTTTAAATTCCCAGCGATTCTTTTCGTAGCACTCCGCGCATAATAGCTTCATGTCTCCTCTTCCTGGTCACCACATGGTTTCTACTACGTTTGAACTTCCCCGGTATCGCGTGGTGCGCACATTGGGTGTTGTCCGAGGAATCGTTGTGCGGTCCCGTTCCATTTTTGGAACCATCGGTGCGAGCCTGCAGACGCTCGTTGGAGGCAATATCACGCTGTTAACGAATCTGTGTGAGAAGACACGCGGCGAGGCTTTTGATTTGATGCTGCAACATGCTGGTGAACTGGGAGCCAATGCGGTGTTTGGCGCGCGCTACGACGCGACTGAAATCATGCAGGGCGTCACTGAGGTGCTCGCTTACGGTACTGCGGTCGTGGTCGAACGCATCGCTTAGACACATGCTTCGGGTTGTGCCGCAGACGCTCAGCTGCCTAATGCTGGCCAAAGCAGCCGAAAGGCAGCTCTCGCCAGCATTCAATTTGACCTTCCATGGGAAAAACCATGACTTCTGCGGCGCATCCACTGAACCTAAGGAGGCGGCTATGAAGAGATTTGTTTCCACGTTCGTCATGGCTGTGCTGCTGGTCGCTACCGGGGCAAGTGCCCAGCAGTCGTCGCCTGAATCGAATCCGGATCGCCGCAGCGGCGTATCTTCGGCGCAAAGCAGTCCCGGCCAGGTGCCCACTTCTCCAAACACGCAGCAGCAGAGTAATCCTCAAGGCGGATCACCCGAGTCGCCGCTGCCAGGACGAATAACCGGAGCTACACCAGAGCAAGTACAACAGGCGCTTGATCGGCAGCTACCTGCGAACGCACAGGTCACCGCAAGCGTTGTCGATGATGGCAGCTTGAAGTTAACTGGCACGGTTCGTAGTGAAGCCGATAGATCCAAAGCCGAGCAGATCGCAAAAGAGAGCACCAACAAGAGAGTGGACAACCAGATTCAAGTGAAGTCCGGTTCGACTTGGGACGAGAAACCGAAGAAATAAATTCTCTGGTGAGGGAAACCCGGGCCGGCGCAAGCCGGCCTTTTTTTCCTAGAGCAACCTCAGACCGGTTTTTCACTCACCCGATCACCCGATTTCTTTGTTGTATTCTGCTCTGAAGTGAGCTTCGAACTCTTCATCGCGGCGCGATATCTTAGGGCCAAGCGCCGCCAGGCGGTAATTGGAGTCGTCACGGCGATCTCAATCGTGGGCGTGGCTGCGGGTGTTGCGTCGCTCATCATTGCGCTCGCCATCACTAACGGATTTCGTCAGGACTTGCAAAACCGGTTGCTCGGATCAACCGCGCACGTCAGTCTTGAACGGGTGCGCGCTGATGGCATTCGCGATTGGCGTTCTCTGCTGCAAAAAACTCAGAGTCAACCGCACATTGTTGCTGCTTCTCCGGCTTTGTACGAGAAAGTCCTGGTTTCGCGCGGTGCGCGGGCGAACGGGCTCCTGCTGAAGGGTGTGATCCCGCAATACGAATTGCTAGTCAGTGAGCTGCTGGGGGATGTGAAGATCGGTTCGGCTGAGGCGTTGAAGGCTAGCGATGCGTTCATCAAGGGAGCTGCGCAGGGCGCATTGGAGACGCAGGCAGACACCCAGGCGAACTCGGGGTCCCCAGTTACGGTTGCTGGGGCGCAGGCGACGTCCGGACCCAAGAAGGCGGCCGGAACCACTGAATCAAGCGCTCCCTATCCGCCCATTGTGCTTGGGGAGGATCTTGGAAACGACCTCGGCACGACTCTGGGATCGGTGGTGCTTGTAACCAGTCCGCAGGGTGAATTGACTCCATACGGGCTTGTGCCGAAGTACAAGCGCTTCAAGGTGGTTGGTTTCTTTAAATCTGGATTTTTCGACTACGACAGTTCCTGGGGACTGATTCGGCTGGAAGATGCGCAGGCGCTGTTTGGGTTAGGCGATATTGTGTCAGTTATTGAGACCAAAATTGATGACATCTACAAAGCGCCAGAAATCAGTATTGAATTAGAGAACGCTGCCGGACCGGGCTATATGACCACGAACTGGCAGGAGCAGAATCGGCCGTTGTTCCGTGCGCTGCGGCTCGAGGGCGTGGTTACGTTTATCACTATCAGCCTGATCGTCTTTGTGGCAGCGTTGAATATCCTGATTTCGCTGACCATGATGGTGATGGAGAAGACAAAGGACATCGCGGTGCTCATGTCGATGGGTACGCGCAAAGTCCAAATACGGAAGATATTTGTCTATCAGGGACTCCTGATCGGCGTTGTCGGGACGATTATGGGGCTGGTTGGCGGGTACGTTCTTTCCTATGCAGGCGGTCACTATCACTGGATAAGGCTCTCGGCAGAGGTCTATTCGATCGATTACGTTCCTTTTGCACCTAAAGCAGTGCATGGAGTGCTGGTTGCAGCCACAGCGATTTTGGTGTCGCTGCTTGCGACCATCTATCCCTCCTGGTCAGCGGCACGGATTCTGCCTGTGGAGGCGTTGCGATATGAGTAAGGTAGCGATGAGCGATAAGCGATTAGCAATTAGCGAAAAGCGGGTGTTTGCGGCTCGCTTGCAGAGGCCCAGGGGCCATGAGGTTTGGCTAATTGCTTATTGCTTATCGCTAATCGCTGCGTTTCCGAGTGCAATTTCTTTCACAGTAACCGCTCTCATGACTTCGGTAACACACCGGGGGCTTGCAGAGAGTGTTCTAATTAACATAGGAAAAGTCTATTCGGGACAAGGGCTAAAGGCGCTTCAGACCGCGGAATACAAGGCTTTGGGGCACCTCCATTGCTCCTTTGGCGAGGCCACTTGCATCCAATAGACCGAGTAGAGCTTCTTCGGGTCCAGAATCTGAAGAAGGAATATAGGTCGGGCGAAAGCCGGCTGGTGGTCTTTGAAAATTTGTCCTTCGTTGTGAGATTGGGGGAAATGCTGGCGATTGTGGGCGAGTCCGGCACGGGTAAGAGTACGCTGTTGCACATTCTCGGAACTCTTGATAGGCCGTCGGAAGGTGACATATACTTCGCGCAACTTTCGCTGAAGTTGTTGTCCGATGAGCAGGCTGCGGACCTCCGCAACCGCGAAATCGGCTTTGTCTGGCAGTTCCACTATCTGTTGCCGGAGTTCGACGCGCTGGAGAATGTTGCGATGCCGTTGTTGGCGCGAGGCGAGAACCCGAAGCAAGCTCGGGCCCGAGCAGCGGAATGGCTGCGCGAAGTGGGCCTTGGGGACAGAATGCATCACCGCTCAGGGGAGCTTTCGGGTGGCGAGCAGCAGCGAGTGGCACTGGCGCGGGCGCTGGTGACCGGTCCGAAATTGCTTCTGGCGGATGAGCCGACAGGAGATCTCGATACCGGAACGGCCGAGAAGATATTCGATCTCATTGCGCGATTGCATTTACAGCATCAACTCACCTCGATTATCGTCACTCACAACCTGGAATTTGCGAGGCGCTGCGGGCGGATTCTTCGCCTGCATGCAGGACGACTCGAGGAGCTTGCACCTTCTCGCATGGCCTGATAAAGATTGCAGTAAGGAAGGACAGATGTATTAGTTAATCTGCGGGTAATCTGAAACGATACTCTCAGACAGGGTTTAAACAGGAGTAAGTTCTTCCCAAAGAGCTGGCGGTTTTAGGGATCGCAGGCGCGGAGGTGGAGAGGTAACGTGGGCCGCTCGGAATGAGGGCGGCGGGTTTAGGGACCTTCAAGGGGGAACATGTTCGAACGCTACACAGAAAAGGCGCGGCGAGTAATCTTCTTTGCTCGTTACGAAGCCAGCCAGTTCGGTTCACCATATATCGAGACCGAACACCTGCTGCTGGGCTTGCTGCGCGAAGATAAGGCATTAACTAATCGCTTTCTGCGTTCGCATGCCTCGGTTGAATCCATCCGCAAACAAATTGAAGGACACACCACGATCCGCGAGAAGGTATCGACGTCCGTCGACCTGCCGTTAAGCAACGAGTGCAAGCGCGTCCTTGCCTACGCCGCTGAAGAAGCTGAGCGGCTCTCCCACAAACATATTGGAACCGAACATCTGTTGCTCGGACTGCTGCGCGAAGAGAAGTGCTTCGCCGCCGAGATATTGCATGAACGTGGACTGCGTTTGAGCGCGATCCGCGAAGAGCTGGCGCGCAGCACGCAGGAAAAAGCGCAACCGCAGCGTTCGCGTGAGTCGTCGCTGCTGAGTGAGTTCTCGCGTGACCTTACGCAGGCCGCGATGGACAATCAGCTCGATCCGCTGGTTGGACGCGAGGGAGAAGTTGAGCGCGTCGTTCAGATTCTCTGCCGCCGGACAAAGAACAATCCCGTTCTGATCGGCGAACCAGGTGTGGGTAAGACGGCCATTGTGGAAGGTTTAGCGCAGCGCATCGCCGACGGCGATGTGCCGTCGTTTCTCGCCGAAAAGCGCATTCTGGCGCTCGATCTTTCATTGATCGTTGCCGGAACCAAATACCGCGGACAGTTTGAAGAGCGTCTGAAGACCATCATGAAGGAGCTGATGGAGAATCAGAACGCCATTATCTTTATCGACGAATTGCATACGTTGGTTGGAGCAGGATCCGCAGAAGGCTCGCTCGATGCGGCAAACATCCTGAAGCCCGCGCTATCGCGCGGCGAGATTCAGTGCATTGGCGCGACTACGCCTGGCGAATACCGGAAGTCGATCGAGAAAGATCGCTCACTGGAACGCCGCTTCCAGTCCGTTAAGGTTCCGCCGCCGAACGAAACCGATGCAGTGAAGATCATCAACGGGATTAAGGAACGCTACGAGAAGTTCCATGCGGTCACCTATACCGAAGAAGCGATTGAATTTTCGGTATCGCACTCGAACCGCTACATTCCTGATCGTTTCCTGCCGGATAAGGCAATCGATCTGATCGATGAGGCAGGCGCGCGCGTCAAGTTGCGCCAGACTTCGCTGCCAGACGAGATCACGGATGTGCAGAAGCGGATCAAGTTCATCGTGCACCGCATGGAGAATGCCATCGCGAGCCACGAGTTCGAGAAAGCGCGCTTCTACTCCGACGAAGAACGCAAGGAACGAGAGAATCTGCGCGGATTGCGCGAGAAGTATCACCTCGACGAGTCATCGACGGGAGTAGTCACGCGCGAAGACATTGAAGATGTGGTTTCACGCTGGACTGGTGTCCCGATTACCTCGATAAAGGAAGAAGAGACGCAGAAATTGCTGCGCATCGAGGAAGAGCTGCATCGTCGTGTGATCTCTCAAGAGAAAGCCATTTCAGCCTTGGCGCGTGCCATTCGCCGCTCACGTGCTGGACTAAAGAGCCCGCATCGTCCGATTGGATCGTTCCTGTTCCTTGGGCCTACTGGGGTGGGCAAAACTGAAGTTGCACGCACACTTGCGCAGTTCCTTTTCGGAAGCGACAAATCGCTAATCCGCTTTGACATGTCGGAGTTCATGGAGAAGCATTCAGTCTCCAAGCTGATCGGATCGCCGCCGGGATACGTTGGTTACGAAGAGGGCGGACAGCTGACCGAGCGCGTAAAACGCGCTCCGTATTCCGTTGTCCTACTCGACGAAATTGAGAAAGCGCATCCGGATGTGTTCAACATCCTGCTCCAGGTCTTCGAAGATGGACAGCTGTCGGATGGTCTCGGCAATACGGTCGATTTCAAGAACACCATCATAGTGATGACGTCGAATATCGGGGCACGTCACCTGATGAAGCGCTCCGGCCTGGGCTTCCAGTCAGACAAGGAAGACATGGTCTCAAGCAAGGTTGAAGAGCTGGTGAAGAATGAAGTGAAAAGGACGTTCAACCCAGAGTTCTTGAATCGCATTGACGAAGTCATCCTGTTCAACGCCCTGGCAGACACCGATCTGATCCAGATCGTCGAGCTGATGGTGCAGCAACTCAATGCGAACTTGGCTCAGAAGGCGATCACCATCTCGGTGACGGATGAGGCCAAGAAATGGGTGCTCGACAAGACGCTCGGCGACCGCAGCTACGGCGCCCGTCCACTGCGTCGCGCTCTGCAGAAGTACATCGAGGATCCGCTGTCAGAGGCGATGATTCAGGGCACAATCAACACGCGTCCCGCGTTCATCGAGGTCTTCCTCGAAGGCGACAAGCTCTTCTACCGCCCAGTGGGCGAAGAGAAGCACGAAGGTGTGTTGCTGTACAGCAACGGTTAAATTGTCGCGAGTCCAAAATGAAACGGCTGCTAAAAAGCAGCCGTTTCGCTTTTGCGCCGACATGTCCGGCGGGCATTATTTGCTTGTCTTTTCCTTCAGGGCAGCAGGCTGTACTTCCTGCTTCTTGCTCTTCTTGTTCGCTACAACAGGTGCCTGTTCGGTTTCCTGTACCGTCCAGAAGCTCGGATTTGCCGCGACCATGCTCTGCCCGGGATGACTCAGTTCCGGCTTCACGCGATAAATGACACTTTCGATTCCGAGGACGTTTTCACGGGCATATGACATTTCTCGCTCCCGCAAACCTGCTGGAACCGCTGCCTCAACGGCTTTTGAGTTGTCCACGTCCAGGTCGGCCAAAGACTTCAAATCTCTGACGATCACGTAGGTTGTTGCTGGCAGCCCATATTGAACTTGATAAACAAGCCAGTGCTCGTCAAAGTTCGCTGCTTTCAGTTGCGCATCGATATCCTTTCGGATCGACACTATCTGGGGTCCGCTACCCGGCTTATTGCGGTGATAGACCACACTCCAAAACTTGGCATGTGCTGGGTCGAACTTCTCGGGGTTGTACGACAAGTCGTCTCGAAGCTTCGCAATAATCGTTCTGCCTGACTCTTCCGAATCCGCAACCGTCTGGTTGAATTCAGCGCTCATAAACAACGATCCAGCCGCTTTGCCGAATGCGGCATCTGCCTGCTCAATCTCCGCAAAACTGTTCGCAAATTGGAAATAAGTCTCCTCATTGTCAGCACCGGTAAACGCAGTCGCGGTAATCCAATTGAGGTTGGGATCGGCCTTATGAACTACTTGACGCACCTGCTTGTCTAGCCCTTGATACTGCGCGATTTTCCCTTCCTTGATGCTTTGCCTGGAGATGAGAAGGAATTTGGGTGCGCTGGTCGACTGTGTCCACGCGAGTGTTGCCAGAAACATCATTGCGAAGGCGATAGAGATCGCTTTCCTCATGGAAGTGCTCCTTTGTGATTCTTAGTTTTGGGGGCCTGCGCGAAACGCGCGATCGGAGATTTCGACGCGGACTGTACACCCGCGCCGAACCACTGTCAATTCCTTGTCTCCGCCAAAATACGGAGTAGGACTACCTGCTGTGAACCTGGGAGAAGACGCCAAACGGGCATTACTAAAGTGACTTGGCGCAACTCAGTTTGGCATCCCGACATGCACTAGACACACTAATACTTATAGGGACTAATAGCTATAGAGCCGCGACTTCCCGGAATTTTCGACAATCTAATAGCTGTAGAGGCGCGAGTGCCGGGAATTCCCAAATGATCGCGGTAGTCGGAAATGGCGATGAAGATTGGCTCCCTTTCGATCTGGAGACGGGCTGCACTTGGCATTGCGGCGGCAAGCGTAGTTTTTGCCGGTGGCCTAGTGGCCGGCTCCCGTTTGATTACTTTTGAGAGAACGCCCTATCCCAGTTCCGAACTGCTGGGACGTGTGAACCAGCTTGATGCTGAGTTGAAGCAATTGCGGAAACAGGAGAAGCAGCCTTCCGACATCATTTCCAGCGCCCGTAATTCTATCTGCTTCATCGTAAGCAGCTACAGACTGAGTGCGTCAGACGGGCCACCATCGCCAAGTTTGCACTATCGTCTCTTCGCTACGGGTTTTCTCACGGATGACGGCATTGTGGTTTCAAACCGCCATGTAATGGAACCGTGGTTTGGTGATGCCAAAGCACAACGTCTCATTTTTCAAGGATTCCTTCCAACGCGCGAACGAGTGCTTGCATATTTCCCGAGTCTGGCGACTCCCGCCGAACTTTCCGACTTTGCTACCTCGAGCGAGGCGGATGTCGCCACCGCGCATGTGCACCTGCCTGCGCGTGCCGCAGTTTCTCCGTTACGCCTGGCTCAACTGCCCAGTGCTCCAGGCGACCCAGTGTTGGTGATCGGATATCCTCTGGGTGTTACGACCATGCTGGCCAAATCAACCGCACTGCCATACGAGCTTTCTGGATTGCGGTCCGACGAACGGCAGGTTGATCGCCTTGCTCAGATTAATCTGATTCGCCCTTCGGCCACTCAGGGGCATCTCTCCGACGTGATCGGCATGTCGCTCATGTATGACGCCAGTACGGCGCATGGCAGCAGCGGCGGCCCGGTTCTAAACATGCGAGGAGAAGTGGTCGGAGTGAACGCAGCATTGATCAATGGTTTCAACGGGACATCGCTTGGAGTTTCAGTAGAAGCGCTTCACGATCTCCTACATGCAATAGAACTGCAAAGACGCGCCGCTAGCTCCCAGTCGAACAGATAAATCAATTGCGGGTTGGATCAAAGCCGAGAGCGGCTCCAAACGCGGCTGTAGCCGCTCAAAAAGTTCAAAATCGCCTCGGCCAGGCGCGGATGAAATCCGTGTCCCTTCCTAAAGCGATTTGCGTTAATGGTTGTCCTAGACTGCTACTCGCTCTTCTTCGCTTCCCACGAGTTGCGGTTTGCGTTCGCGTCCCCGCTCTTGCAAGGTCCTGAGGGTCACGTACAGAATCGGGATGAAGAGTAAGTTAAGCGTGGTTGCGGCTAGCATCCCTCCGAACACTGTGGTGCCGACTGATTGACGTCCATTCTTACCGGCGCCAGTAGCGAGCACCAGTGGCAGCACCCCTAGGATGAATGCAAATGATGTCATCAATATGGGCCGCAGCCGAATGCGGGCTGCCTCAATGGCGGCCTCGGTGATTGAGAGACCACGCTGTCGCAACTGCTCGGCGAATTCCACGATCAGAATGGCATTTTTGCCGGAGAGTCCGATCAGCATCACGAGTCCAACCTGGCAATAGATGTCATTGATCAGGCCTCGCAACGACTGTGCCAAAACGGCACCCAGGATCGCCATCGGCACAGCGAGAATCACGATGAAAGGCAGCGACCAGCTTTCATATTGGGCTGCCAAGGTTAGATAGACGACGAGGAGGCCAAGAGCAAACAGCATCACCACCTGACTGCCCGACTCAATTTCTTCGAGCGACAATCCAGTCCAGGCGAAGCTATAGCCCTGTGGAAGAAGCTTCTTGGAGAGTTCTTCCATCTTCTGGATCGCCTGGCCCGAACTCTGTCCTTGCGCGGCCGATCCGTCGATTTCCACTGAGCGGAACAGGTTATAGTGACTGATTACTGGTGGGGTGATGGTCTGTTCGATCTTGACGATGTCTGCGAGTGGAATCATGCCTCCGCGATCGGAGCGCACATAAAACTGGCGCATATTATCCGGAGACATGCGCCACTTCGTGTCTGCCTGTGCGTACACACGATAAGCGCGATTGTTGAAGTCAAAATCATTTACATATACCGATGCCATGTAAACCTGGAGCGTATTCGTAATCTGCGAGAGCGACACGCCCAGGCTCTTGGCCTTCTCACGGTCGATGCTCACCAGAAATTGCGGATCGGTTGCGCTATAGCTGGTGAACAGTCCGGCCAGGCCGCTCTTTGGATCCCGACCAGCGCCTACCACCTTGTAGGCCACCTGCCCAAGCTGCTCCGGCGTGTGGCCGCCTTCATCCTGCAGGATGTATTGGAATCCGCCGAAATTTCCTAAGCCGTTAACGGATGGCGGAGCAAACGGCACCACGATAGCGCCGGAGATGCCGAATAGCGGACCGCGTAAACGTGCGATCACGGCGTCAGCAGCATGCTGTGAGCCTCTACGCTCCGCCAGCGGAGCAAACGTTCCGAACACCATGCCGCGATTGGATGCGGAACCGCCGAAGCTGAATCCGGACACGGCGAAACTGCCAATGATCTCCTTTTGCTTCATCATCTCGACTTCCACTTGCTTCGCAATATTCTCCGTGTACTCGATCGAAGCGCCCGGTGGACACTGGATGAGCACCATGAACCAGCCCTGATCTTCCTGCGGAACAAACCCGCGGGGCACGCGTTGGTAATACCAGTATGTAAATGCCAAACCGGCAAGGAAGACGAGTACAACCGCCCATCTGAGCGGAATAAGATGTTTCAAGGTGTCGCGATAGGCGTTTGTCGTCTTGTGCACCCCACGGTTGAACAGCCCAAAGATCCCGCGATCAGATTCCCCAGTATGACGGCCGAGCATCAGCGCCGATAGTGCAGGCGTAAGCGTTAGAGCGTTGAACGCCGAGATCGATACCGAGAAAGCGATCGTAAGCGCGAATTGCCGGAACATGATTCCGGTAGTTCCGGGAAAGAATGCCACCGGCACGAACACCGAGACGAGCACCAGGGACGTCGCTACAACCGCGCCGGCCACTTCGCTCATTGCCACTGAGGCCGCGTTGTGGGCTTCGGTGATTCCTTCTGAGATGTGTCGCTGAACATTCTCGATGACCACGATCGCATCATCCACCACCAGACCAGTCGCCAAGGTGATGCCAAAGAGCGTTAGCGTATTGATGGAGAAGCCCAGCGCCTTGACGAAGATGAAAGTGCCGACCAGGGACACTGGAATCGTGACCGACGGAATAACAGTGGAGCGCCAATCCTGCAGAAACACGAATATGACGATGATCACCAGCGCAATGGCTTCGAGCAGGGTTGTAACAACGTCTTTAATGGAGTCCGCGACCACATTCGTCGTATCGAAAGCAACGTTGTATGTGACTCCGACGCCCACTGCGGGATATCCATTGAACCGCAGTCCGGAACCGTAGCTCTCAGCCCCGAGTTCGGCGTGCCCGACGTCCTTCAGCCGGACAATGGTTCCGTCATTCGCAGTCTTCAGAATGATGTTCTCGAATTCCGAAGGTTCAGTCAGCCGTCCCACTGCGCGTACGCTGATTTCAAAAGCTTGGTTCGGTGGTGCGGGCGCCTGTCCTACAGCCCCAGCGGCTACCTGAACGTTCTGTTCGGCAAGCGCGCTGACTACATCGCTAGCTGTGAGCTGGCGACTAGCCATGCGCACTGGATCGAGCCATACACGCATTGCGTACTTGCGCTCACCAAAGATGAATACCTGTCCAACTCCTTTTATGCGCTTGAGAGCGTCGCGCACGTAAATATCGAGATAGTTGCTGATGAAAAGGCTGTCGTACCGATTGTTTTCGGCGTAAAAGCCGGCTCCGAAGACGAAGTTGTTGGTCGCTTTTACTACACTTACGCCGGTGGTCTTTACTTCGTTCGGCATGCGGCCAAGAGCTTGATTCACGCGGTTCTGCACGTCCACGGCAGCAAGGTCGACGTCACGATTGAGATCGAAGACAACGCTGATGCCGCTGCTGCCGTCGTTGCCGCTCGTTGAAGTCATGTATTTCATGCCTTCGACACCGTTGATGGCTTGCTCAAGTGGCGTCGTAACCGAGGTCTCGACCGTCTGCGCGCTCGCGCCGTTGTAAAAAGCGCCGACTTGCACCGTAGGTGGCGCGAGATTAGGGAACTGCGCGATAGGGAGCGTCGGAATCGAAACGGCTCCGCCAAGAATGATGAGCAGAGCGCATACCGTAGCGAAGATCGGCCGCTTGATGAAGAAATCGACGAACATATACCTCGCCTAACTTCCCTGGATCTGGGCGTTAACTGGCATGCCATCTGCCAGCATTTGCGTATCCGACACGATAACTTTGTCCCCTGGTTTCAATCCATCGGTTACCACATAGTTATTGCCGTTCATCGGGCCCACTCTGATCTGCCGTTGATGAGCGACGCTCTTCCCACCGCTACCTTCGGCTACGTACACGAAGAACTGTCCTCCAATACGAGAGGCAGCCAGAACAGGTATCTCAATGCCCGGATGAGTTCCCCACTGCACGCGCGCGTGCACCGCCTGGGCGGTACGGAGCAGGCCGTTGTCGTTGGGAACTGTGGCTTTTGCCAGGATAGTCTGGGTCATGCTGTCTACTTGCGGAGAGATGAACGTAATTTTTCCTTGAGCGATCTTGTTCCCATCGGTATCGAGGATCTGAACTTCCTTTCCCATTTTGAGATCGGCCGCACGTTCCACTGGCACCTGCACGTAAGCTTCAAGGTTTCCAGGCTTGTCGACTGTAGTCAGAAGCGTGGAGGTTGTAACGCGATCTCCGACGTGCACCGGAATGTCTCCGATCATGCCGGACATCGGTGCGACCACTTTGAAATAGCGGAGCTGCGTCTCCTGCTCGTTCACTCCAGCTTGCAGGGCGGCGAGCTGGGCCTTGGCGGCATCGAGGTTGGCGCGCGATTGATCCAGCTCCTGCTTGCTGATCACGCCGGCCGCGGCAAGCTGCGAGTTACGGTCATACTGCTGCTGTGCCCATTTCAGATTTGCTTCCTGAGCAGCAGTGCTGGCCTGCTGGTTGCGAACCGTCGCTTCTTGCTTCAGCGGATCGATCTGGATCAGAGCAGCGCCCGAATTGACCCGCTCACCGGAGTGCACAAAGATCTTGGTGATCACACCTTCCACCTGCGGACTTATGTTCGCCGAATCGCGCGACTTGAGCATGGAAACGTACTCCGACCAGTCAGTGACCGGCTGGTTGGTTACCTGGAGAACTTTCACGGGCATCGCGGGCGGAGGTCCCTGGGCCCTTTGTTGTTTTCCGCTACAGCCGATCAGGTTGGATAGTGCGAGAAAGCCCGCTAAAGCCAGGAAGGAACGATTTGCCGTTAACACATGCATAGCCCTCAAATATGTCGACAGGACCAAGAATACTTTCTTCTACGATCATAACCACTTAAGAATGCGTCAGCTTGGCCAGCTCTGCACGAACAGAAGCCAAGGCGTTTCAGGCTTCCAGGGGATCTCTAAATGCTAAATGTCGGAACTGAGCGCTGTCGAGCATTTCCCGAGATGGGCGTTTCCAGCATATTGACGCGATCGGGGTGCAAAAGTCGACAGCTCAGAAAGATTTTACAAATTGCCAACACGTGCCAGAGTCGAGGCTTGCCCTTTGGACCGGTCCTTAGGCGGCGCAGACTGTCTGTTTTCGTTGGGATCAAGGCGGTTCAGATTGAGGCTGAGACCTGCGGCGTGTTCCTGAATGCAGACCTTGGCATTCAGGGCGCATCCTACTAGGTTTGCATATTGAGAGACTTGGATGCCGCGCGAGCAAGAAACCACGGCCCTAAAGCAAGAGCCTGCCCTAATACGACAAACACAGACCATCGTAGGAGATCCCGTCTGGTACAAGGACGCGATCATCTATGAGGTGCACGTGCGCTCGTTCTATGATTCGGTGGACGACGGCATGGGCGACTTTCCCGGCCTCACCTGCCCGTCACCGTGGAAGGATGATGGCTACGACATCTCCGATTACACGAGCGTTCATCCTGCTTATGGCTCGTTGCGCGATTTCGAGGCATTTCTTCACCAGGCCCACCGCCGTCGCTTACGGGTAATCAGCGAGCTGGTACTGAACCACAGCTCCGACCAGCATGCGTGGTTTCAGCGCTCCCGCCGCGCAAAGCCTGGATCTCATTGGCGAAACTTTTATGTTTGGAGCGATACGCCAGAGAAGTACAAAGAAGCGCGAATTATTTTCAAAGATTTCGAGCCCTCAAACTGGACGTACGATCCGATCGCCAAGGCGTACTACTGGCATCGCTTTTTCGCACATCAGCCCGACCTGAACTACGACTATCCCCCCGTGCGAAAGGCCATGCTCCAGGCCATGGACTTCTGGCTGGATATGGGCGTCGACGGTCTGCGACTTGATGCTGTCCCTTATCTCTTCGAACGCGAAGGAACCAACTGCGAGAACCTGCCGGAAACACACGACTTTCTGAAAGAACTGCGGCAGCACATTGAATCGAAGTACCAGGATCGCATGATCCTCGCCGAAGCGAATCAATGGCCCGAAGACGCGATTGCCTATTTCGGGAATGGCAACGAGTGCCATATGGCCTTCCATTTCCCGCTGATGCCGCGTCTTTTTATGGCGCTGCGCCTTGAAGACCGCTACCCGATCGTCGATATCCTGCAGCTCACGCCGCCAATACCTGACAACTGCCAGTGGGCGCTGTTCCTGCGCAACCACGACGAACTCACGCTGGAGATGGTCACGGATGAAGAGCGCGACTACATGTATCGCATGTATGCCGAGGATCGCCCGATGCGGATCAACCTCGGGATCCGTCGTCGCCTGGCGCCTCTCCTTGGAAATGACCGCCGGAAGATCGAGCTGATGAATGCTCTGCTGCTCTCGTTGCCCGGAACCCCGGTCATCTACTACGGCGATGAGATTGGCATGGGTGACAACTTCTATCTAGGCGATCGAAATGGCGTGCGAACTCCAATGCAGTGGACGGCTGACCGCAACGCGGGATTCTCGCATGCCAATCCACAGAAGCTTTATCTGCCGGTCATCATCGATCCGGAGTATCACTATGAACCTCTGAATGTTGAGGCTCAGCAGAGGAACAGCAACTCCCTGTTATGGTGGATGAAGCGCATTCTTGCACAACGCAAGCGCTCGAGGGCTTTTGGCCGCGGGACGCTCGAGTTTCTTACTCCAGAGAACCGGCGAGTGCTCGCATTCTTCCGCCACCACGAGAACGAGCGCATTCTTGTCGTCGCAAACCTCTCAAGGTTCATTCAGCCAGTGGAACTGGATTTGCGAAATTATTCTGGTTGCAAACTGGTGGAAATGTTTGGAGGGAATGAATTTCCCTGCATTACAGAACGGCCGTATCTGCTGACGCTCGGTCCGCATGCCTTTTACTGGTTCACGCTCGAGCCTGGGGAGACCATTGCGGAAACCGTAGGCCTGCGATTCGGTGAGAAACGTGACCGCCCGATTCGAGTGACATCCTGGGAAGAGATCTTTACGGATTCCGTGCAGGCGGATCTGAATCGCCTCTTGCCGTCCTTCCTGCGCTCCAGGCCCTGGTTCTTAGGCCGAAATCGTAGGATCCGCACCGTGGAGCTGGCCGACGTCCTACATCTGCCCGAGACTAGTGCCCAGATATTGCTGGTCCGGGTTGAATTCGATGAAGGCGAGCCGGAAATTTATCAGTTGCCACTGTCAGTCGCTCGGGGCCAGGAAGAAGTAGATCGAATAACAGCCAGCCTGCCTGAATTCATTCTTGCTCATCTCGAGTCGGACGATGGCACCAAAGGTGTCTTGTACAGTGGTTTCCGCGATCGCCTTTTTCCTGACGCCTTACTCGGGATGATTTCACGCCGTCGTCGACTTCGCGGAGTGCGCGGAGAGTTCGCCGGTTCGCACACGCGGTCGTTTCGCCGGATCATGGGAGCCGATCGACCTAATTTGTCGGCATCGGTGCCGCGTCCATCACCTCAGAACAACACTGGTATTTATTTTGGTGATCGCTTCATGATGAAGGTCTACCGGCGGCTGGAAGCTGGTCCCAATCCAGAGCAGGAGGTTTTGGAGTGGCTCACGGCAGAGGGATTTGCTAACGCTCCAACTCTCGCCGGGCACATTGAGTATCGCAACAGCGTTGGCGAGTCAGTGACAGCGGCAATTCTGCAGTGCTACGTAACGCATCAGGCCAATGGATGGAATTACGCGCTTGATAACCTCGGACTGTTTCTCGATCGCGCGTTAGCGGCGCAAGGGGATCCGCGGCTGGCGCAAGTAAAGCACGCGCGTCCTTTGGAACTCGTGGATGAGCCCACTCCTCAGGTTGTGTCAGAGCTTGTGGGATCGTTTCACGAGATAGTTCGCCTGCTGGGACAACGCACAGGTGAGTTGCATGTTGCGCTCGCTCGCAATGACCAGGACGCAGCATTTGTACCCGAGCCCTTCACCGACTTCTATAGGCAGGGTCTCTATCACGGCATGCTGGGTCATACAACCCGTTGCTTTACGAGGTTGCGCAGCAGCTTGCGTTCATTCGAGGGAGACGTTCGCGCCGAAGCGGAGCAGTTATTAGCACGTGAACAAGAGATGCGTTCGCTTTTGAAACCGCTGCGTGATCGCCGGATTCCAACTGTTCGAACGCGCATCCACGGAGATTTCCATCTCGGTCAGGTTCTCTTCACTGGCAAGGATGTCGTCTTCATCGATTTTGAAGGTGATCCACGGCGCTCTATTGGCGAACGTCGCATCAAATATTCGCCGTTGCGGGATGTCGCGGGAATGCTTCGCTCGTTCCACTACGCCGCTCATGCTGTGCTTTATGGCAAGGTGGCCGGCATCGTCCCGGGAAAAGAGTCGAGCCCGCAATTGCATAAGTGGGCGGGTTTTTGGTATCGGTGGGTTGGAGCCTCATTTCTGCACGGATACCTGCAGGCCGGAGGTGTAGCTTCGCTATTGGCAATCCGCGGCGAAGAACTCCGAATCCTGCTTGATGCATATCTGCTCGAGCGCGGCATGATCGAGGTTCTATCCGACCTGCAGAATCGGCCGGAATGGGCGAGAATCCCCATTGTCGGCATACTGGAAATTCTTGGACCAGAACCGTGAGCTTCCCTAGATCGAGTGGGATTCTCCTGCACCCAACGTCACTGCCGGGACCATTCGGTATTGGCGACTTAGGTCCAGTTGCGTATGAGTTCGCCGATTTCCTCGCAGATTCCGGTCAGTCGATCTGGCAGATGCTTCCTCTCGGACCGACTGGTTATGGCGATTCGCCATATCAGTGCTTCTCAGCTTTTGCCGGTAATCCCGCCCTGATTAGTCTTTCTCGGTTGGCCGATGAAGGATTGCTCGATGCGCGGGACATCGACGCCCTACCCGAGTTTTCCCGCGAGCAGGTGGAGTACGAGCGCGTCAATCAATTCAAGCAGGGGAAGCTCAGCAAGGCCTTTGCCGAGTTCCGGAGCGGTGCACCTCAGCATCGACAGCAGGAGTTCGCGCAATTCGTCGAGGCAGAACGCGATTGGCTGGCCGACTACGCGCTCTTTCGAGCATTGAAGGACAAAGTTGGAGGTGTGGCTTGGCCCAAGTGGGATCCCGAATTGGTCTCGCGCAAGCCGGCGGCTGTGCAGCGTGCCCGCAAAGAACTCGCCTTGCAAATCGGCGAACAAGAATTTCTGCAGTTTGTCTTCTTCGAACAGTGGAATTCATTGAAGGAATACTGCGGACAGAAGAGGATCCACATGATGGGGGATCTTCCCATCTATGTTGCGCACGACAGTGCCGATGTATGGGCTCAGCCCGAGTATTTTCACCTCGATAGTCATGGCGGTCCGACCAAAGTTGCCGGTGTCCCACCAGATTATTTCAGCGCGACCGGTCAGCTCTGGGGCAATCCCATTTACCACTGGGAGCGTATGGCTGCGGACGAATATTCCTGGTGGATCAAGCGCTTCCGCGCTGCTTTCAGTATGTTCGACATGCTGCGCGTGGATCACTTCCGAGGATTTGAGGCCTACTGGGAGGTTCCAGCCGGCGAAAGGACCGCCCAGAATGGGAAATGGGTAAAAGGGCCGGGTGCCGAACTATTTGCCGTTCTCGAAGCAAAACTGGAATGTCTCCCGATTCTGGCCGAAAATCTTGGGGTGATTACGCCAGAAGTCGAAGCGATTCGCGAGCGCTTCGGATTTCCCGGAATGGCGATTCTCCAGTTCGCATTTGGGAACGATCCTCAGGGTCCAAGCTTTCGCCCGCATAATTACCCTCGAAACCTCGTCGCGTACACAGGAACCCACGACAACGACACCGTCATTGGCTGGTGGACTTCCAAGCCGGGCGAGGGAAGTATTCGCACCGAAGAAGACATTCGCAAAGAACGCCAGTTCACCCGCACTTACCTCGGCTACGACGATACTGGGATTTCTGAACCGATCAATTGGGTATTCATTAGGAGCCTGATGGCATCGGTCGCCGACACCGTTGTGTTTCCGCTCCAGGATGTGCTGGGCGAGGGAGCACAAGCGCGCATGAATGTTCCGGGCACCGCGACAGGCAATTGGCGCTGGCGGTTTCGCGGCGAACGATTGACTGAGGATATTGCGAGTCGTTTGCGCAAGATAGCATCGATTTATGATCGCTTGTCGTAGCACCAGCGCCCACGCGGGTCATCTCATAGAAGGGCTAGAGGAGTGCCGCGCCTTCTCCGATTATCGCCCTGAAGTGCAGCTTCGCGCTTTATGTCCGCTATAACGCCGGCGAATCATTTCCCAACAGCGCCTGGCGAACGATTTTGATCGGCGGGAATCCCTGCCGCATGAATGCATTGTGGAACTCTTCCAGGTTAAACTGATCGCCCTTCATCTTCCGGTAATCGTCGCGTAGCTTCATTATTTGGAGCTTCCCGAGCGTGTACACGAGGTAAGTTGGATCGCTGGTGCCGCGCTTGGCTTCCTTTTCTGCCACGGAGCGCACTTGATAGCCTTCCGTCACGAAGAAATCTTTGGCTTCATCGAAGGTCATCTTCCCGGTATGCATCTTGATTCCCACAATGAAACGCGCATTTCGCAGAAGCGCGTCCTGAAGCTGTCCGAGCCTCAGCATCTTTGCTTCGCGCTCGTTGCGCCCCCCCGCGCCAGACTGTCCGTAGCCCTCATCGAGCATCATCTGCTCGCAGTAGTGCGCCCATCCTTCCGCGTTCGTGCCCGACCCGAGTAGCTTGCGTACTTTGGAAGGAGCATCTTTCATCCAGAGGAATTGGACGTAATGGCCGGGATACGTCTCATGTACTGCTGTGCTGATAATTGTTCCCCGGTTGAAGCCACTCAGATAGTCATCAACCTGTTCCTTCGGCCAATTGGCTTCGGGAAGCGTGACATTGAAATAGGCCTCTTTCGCTACGGTCTCATACGGACCCGGTGTGTCCATTGAGGCTGTAGTCAGCGCTCGCGCAAAGGGAGGGGTTTCTTCCAGCGTAGGAAGTACCGGTGATGGAATGGTAATAATATGCTTCTGCTGGATGAAACTGCGCAGGCTGCTGAAAGTATCGCGAAATGACTGCAGAAGCTGATTCGAGGCAGGGTGGTCACTCTCGAGCTCTTCGAGAATCTGTCTTGGAGTTTTCTTTGGATCGATCTCAGCCGCTACTCGTTTGAATTCTTCTTGATTCTTCTTCAGGTCGGCAGTGCCGATTTCCAGCAGACGATCCAGCGGCGTATCGACCATCTCATCGTAGAGAAGTTTTTTGCGGTAATTGTCCGCCCCGATCTTGAAGTCACCGCTGGAATGCGGCAGCACCTCAGTCTTCACGTACTGCTCGTATTTCTGGAGCGCAGCAATTAGTTCAGAATTAGCCTTATCGAATGCCTGCTTGGTCGCAGGATCTTTTGCGTCGACAAAAGCTGCGGGTACATCCTTCTGAAAAAATCCGATGATGCCGGGCATCTGTTCGAGCGCGACTTCCGTATAGATACGCGGCGGATTCTTCAAGTTCTGCCGCGCTTCATCGAGCAGCGCCGGCATCTTCTGCTCGCGTTCCGCCAGCGCTTTGAGACGCTCGTCAGCAGGAGCAAACTTGCGGCTCATGATCGTAAATGCGCTGGCGGCGGTAGAACTGGAGTAAATGTCTGGATTCAATTCCCACGGGCGAATCTTCTCTAGCGCTAACAGCGTGCTCATGATGTTCGAAATGAGCAAGTCACGGTCCACTCTTGCTTCTGGAGACAACTCTCCCGGATCGACTTGATCAAACAGAGCCCGGAATCGGTGCAACGCTCCAACCTGGGTGCCAATGGTTTGCGAAGAAAGATCCTCGAATTGAGAGTCGTACTGATGGAAGCCGGCCGCAGTTCCTTGCGTAGGATTGAACTTGAAATACACCTCGTCGAAATATCTATCCGCAAGTTTGCGGAACGCGGTGTCGCCAGAAGCCTGTGATGCAGCTTTCGGCGAGGGTTGTTGGGCATAAAGGCAGGAGGCTAGCAAAATCATTGCGGTGAGAGTCTTCATTCGGCAGATCCTTGGAAAGAGAACATTGTACGGAAGGACGAGAGTCGGGGACTTGATATGTGACGTCCTCAACGGAAGGAGCTGGAACTAGAGCGGAAGGAGGGACTATCTTCCCGGAATGATCTGTGCGACGAAGGTTCCCCAGTTTGCCAGGAGAGTTCGATGCCCCAAGGGGATGTATTCCGAAGCTATCCAGATGGAGCCGTGTTCATCGACGGTGGCGGCCGAGTAATCCCCGGTTCGCCCTGAGCCACCGCCGCCAAAATACTGGTATCCGCTGAAGCCATCGTTAGGAGCAGCACCAGCAGCCACGATTTGTACGTTCCCGATGCCATTGTGGCTGAGCATGGCAAACGCGGAGCTGGGGTGGTGCTCGGTGCCGCTCAGAGTAAACGCAATCGCTCCTTCACCATTCGGACGAACTGCCATCGCTGGGTGGAACAGATCGGCATTCGCGACAGCTAAGTATCCTTGCTTGACTACATCCGCTCGAATGGCTCCGTCGCTTGAGACAGAAGGATCGAGCACGAAATAGGCAATCCCCGCATGTGGACTGGGGTCATCGCCAACCGCAACCATTGTGGTCAGTGCCGACCAGAGTTTGCCATCCGCGTACACACCCTGCTGCATGCGCTGGTCGTTCGTGGCTATGTATTCGGTTTTCTCCGAAAGCAGACTACCCAGCCGAGTTTCTCCGGATTTCTGAGCTGCGTCAGGCGGCACGCCAAAAGGCTGGCTCCCTACCATCAAGACGCGCAACTTGAGAGCCGGCGTTTCGTTGACTAGTGAAGCCGTGTTGCTGATTGCCCAGACTGCGATTCGGCGGTCGAGCATGTTCCTGATATCTGCCACGCTGGTGAAGTACTCGACCCCATTTGCCGAATCGTCAGGAGCTAATGACGAGCGGATCGAGGGCTGCACGCTGAAGGCAAATCCGCCCGCCAGCTTGGGATTGTTCCAGTGCACAACCGGGGGCATGGCGCCAGCGGCTAGAACGTGTTTGGACAGCGCATAGATCTGAACGCCGGCAAAACCTTCATGAAGGCTGAATGCGTTCGTGCTGATGAATAGCCCATTCGCATCTGCGCCGATCACCGGCTGATCTCCAAAGCATGGGCAGCCTTCAGCGCCATGGCTCGTCGTATCGATGGCGTAGATCTTCCAGGCCTGCGTCGGATCATTCGTTTCCGAAACGGCGATCAGCAAGCCGGTGGGAGCAGCCAACTCTCCGGTCTGCGGATTTGTAGCAATGGTCACCGCGCTCAGAAACCAACGCTGCAGTTGCGCGTCGTAGTAAGCACGTGGGTCACTGGTGAAATCGCCATACGTTCCAGAGGGTCGCGTGATCTCCGGCTTTAAGCGGAAGAACTGATTCAGCGCAGTTGGCCCCTGCCGGAGCGTTCCCGTGCGGGCGTCATAAATCGCGAGCGCTGCGTTCACGGTCTGGAGCACGAATCCGTTGCCCACGGCCAACCCAGCGTCGGGTGGCTCCGTACTGAATTGGGAATTGGCGTAAGCACCAGTACCCGCAAATCGCTGGTCACGGTGGGTGAGCCCCCTGAAGGCCAGCCCGATATTCCTCACAGAAGGCGAGATGGATTGCGGAGCGGTGACCAGTGGGACCGACGCGGAACCGGGACCCTTGCTGATTCCTGCTAGATCGGCGTCGGCATCAGGGTGCGGACTCACTCGCAGGTCATCGGATGAAATCGCCGTGGCAGCTACGGAATCAAGCTGTGACGGACCGATAAACTGCAGCGTCTCGCGTGTTTGCGCCGTTACCGTGGATGGCAGCCCAAGAACAACCAATGCGAAAAGCGCGGTTCTCGCCGGGAGAGCTAGCGTGGCAATTTGTGTCTTCAGGAGTTCCTCTTAGCACGTCATCTGGCAGGGAGTGCTGCTGTTTCTTGGAATCGTATTGTGAGTCTCGGGATGGCGCAAGATTACCCAATCATGGCCCCTGACGCTATAGTTCCACGGGATTAAGTATGGAGCGTTAGTACCGCTCGGGTGCCGGCTTTCATATCATGGGAATCGTGGCCAAATCTCAAGAAGTTGAACATCCACGGCGTAGCATCGCTCTTACCTCAGTCGAGCAGTGGCAAGAGGGATCTGTCACTCGCGTGCAGGACTACCTCGCCGTCGAGGAACCACTCGAGATTCGCATCGGAGATGTACCCATGAGCGTCACCATGCGAACTCCGGGGCATGATCAGGAATTAGCTGCGGGCTTCCTGCTTACCGAAGGCATTATTTCCGACCAGGGCGAGTTGAAGGCGCTCCAGCCGGTGACCGGCCCTGGGGCAGGGAACGCGATAAACGCAGAACTCTCGATTAGAACCGATTCTGTCTCGGCGCAGATGCAACGAAACTTTCTGGCCGCCTCCAGTTGCGGAATCTGTGGCAAGGCCACGATCGACTCAATTCGCGTGCGCGGTGTCAAGGCACCAAACCGGGGATTTAGGATCGGCTCAGAAATTCTTTGTGAGTTGCCCGAACTACTTCGTAAAGAGCAGGCGGTCTTCGGGCGAACAGGAGGACTCCACGCTGCCGCGGCGTTTAACTCTTCCGGCGAGTTGCTCGTGACTCGCGAAGACATCGGCCGGCACAATGCTGTGGACAAAGTGGTCGGCTGGGCGTTGCTAAATAACCGGTTGCCGCTGTCCGACGTTGCTCTGATGGTCAGTGGAAGAGGCGGATTCGAGATCGTGCAAAAAGCCCTTGTTGCTGGCATACCTGTTCTTGCATCGGTTTCAGCTCCATCGAGCCTCGCAGTTCAACTCGCGCGGGAGTTCGGTATGACACTGGTTGGATTCCTGCGCGGGCAGCGCTTTGTCGTCTACTCGGGAGAGAGGCGAATCAGGGGAAACGGGACAGTGGACAAGGAACAGAAAAGTCGCAGCTAATTGATCACGAGGCGCCGGGCGTCCTGTGAAAGAAGGGGTCACAATTGCTGACGAGCATGGTGCCCCGACTACTCTCGAACTTGTCCTCGATTACCCAGGTTCACGGCTTGATCGAGACGGATTCTTACGCCGGTGTTCTCCGGAAGTTCTACATCCTTCCCTTTTGTGGCAAGAATGTAGCCGCCCCCGGCTATCGCTCCGATTGCCAGCCCCTTCAGCGGGCCGCCAAAAATTAGGCCCGCGATCGTTCCAATCCCGGCACCGACGGCTGCTCCCTTCGCGGCTGTGGACGTCTTGGTTACGGACTCAACTTCGCCTTCCGGGTTCACAGAACCGTTTCCACCACTTTGGTTCACCGAAAGCAGCGTTGCCGCAATGGGAATCTGAGAGCCATTCGGCAGGGTGATGCTGTTGAAGCGAAGGTTGAGCTTGCCGCGGCCACGCATTGTGGGAAGCGTCTTTCCTTCCTCTGACTCCGTGACCTGACCGTTGATATGTGCGCCGGGAGGGATCACTATTCGATCGTCGATATCGCGCACTGGCTGAGTTACGACGGCGGTGAAGCGGTCCCCAACTTGCGATGTTTTGGTAGACAGCGCTGTCTGCAAGCTGGCGTCGATCTCCGTTCCTGACGGCAATTCATTCGCGTGCCCCGGTGAGCGCTCGCGGCGTGTAAGTTGTGGACCAGCAGAAGTAGGATTGCTCACCGACTCAGCCATCGGTTTCTGATCGTACAGAGGCTGGGCTCCAATGTTCACAGTCGTGAAGCTTGCGATGGGCTGGTTCGATGGCTCGTCGAACTGAAAGTAATAGCGCGTATTCGGCTTAAGATTCGAAAGATGGACGCGATGCTCTGTGGCATCTTTGAAGTCACCACCCGTATACAGCAAGTTGCTACGATCCGTCCCGTAGTAGACGGTGTTGCTGGCGGGCACGTTTGTCGTCCATGAGATCACCGCCGTGGTGTCATCCAGGTATTGAATCGACGGATCGCGCGTCAGGTTGATAGCCCCGAAGTTTGCTGTTTTCGCAGTGTTGTTATTTCCAGCGGCGGAAGCGTTTTGCACAGTGCCCTTGAATGGCTGCTGGTTGCGAATCGGATTAGCACCGAGTGCGGTTGTCTGGAATCCATTCAAAGTGTCGGCAGAGGCGGCTGCTGCGGTTCCTTGTCCGGTGTCGATCCGGAAATAGTAAGTTGTGCTCGCCTGCAGGTTGCGCAAATTGATCTGATGTCGCAAGCTCTGCGAGCGCACATCTTCGGCGATCTGATTCAGATTGCTTGCATCCTTGCCGTAGAAGACACGACTTACGAACGGCTGGTCGGTTGTCCAGGTGATCACCGCGAACTGATCATCAGCGTATTGGATCGTAGGACCCTGGGTGATATTTACCGTCGCCGGAGCCTGTGGCGCATTGCTGTTGCCGTCGTACGATCGTTGTGCCATAAGGCCGGAACTTAGGAACAACATCACAGACAACGAAAATCCGAAACGTCTTACAACTGCAAAACTCATAGGTAACTCTCCCCTTCTGGACGAGCAGCAATCGACTCTTACATTTTGACGCAACGTTCACGTTCTTGTAATGCAAGGCACCAGAAGTATGAACACGGAGGGCACGGAGGGGAATGAGAAAAAAGTAACTGCTGGAAGACCGATATAACGGATTGAACGGTTCCGAGGCGATTCTGTATTTTGCAATCTAACGAGTGCGGATAACAAAATCACCCGATTGATAGGTCGAACCGAGCTTAGTCCAGCCGTTCAATACGTGTTCCAGTTTTGACCTCCCTTCGTGTCCTCCGTGGCGCCGCCGTGTTCAAGTGCTTTTAGTATTCAGACCTGAGTTCCAAGCGTCCCCTCAGCTAAAATCATCTTCTTCATGCCTGCAAAACCAGGGCTCAAACAAAAGGCCGTCGCACCCTCCATTGGAAAAGCCGCCAAGCCTGAGAAGACTTCCGCAAAATACAACCCAACTTCCCCGGAGAGGGTGCGGGAAATTTTGCAGCGTTTGGCTGAGATGTATCCCACCGCCAAATGCGCTCTTCATCATTCCAATGCCTGGGAACTGCTGGTTGCAACCATTCTCTCGGCGCAGTGCACCGATGTACGCGTGAATATGGTGACTCCAATTCTGTTCAAGAAGTATCCGACCGTGCACGACTTCGCTGCCCTCAAGCCCGAGCAGCTCGAACCAGACATTCGGTCGACGGGCTTCTTTCGCAACAAGTCGAAGTCGCTGGTTGGTGCAGCGCAAAAGATACTCAAAGAGTTCGGCGGCAAGGTTCCTGATGAGATGGACGAGCTTCTTACCGTGCCAGGAGCGGCCCGTAAGACCGCGAATGTGGTTCTCGGATCATGGTTTGGTAAAGCTGAAGGGGTGGTTGTGGACACGCATGTTCATCGGATCTCGCGCCGTCTCGAATTAACGAAGGCAGATGATCCTCGCAACATCGAGCAGGATCTGATGAAAGTGATCCCGCGAGATCAGTGGATCGACTTTTCGCACCGCATAATCTGGCACGGTCGTGCGCTGTGCATCGCACGCAAGCCGAAATGTGTCGATTGCAAGCTGGAGAACATCTGCCATGCTGCGGACAAGACTTGGTCAACTGTTGACATTCACAAGAATGCGAAACCGTGATTCCGTCTCTCCGTGGTAAATTCGACCGCAATGTTTAAGTTGTTTTCATTCACTGCCGTCGCTCTCTTTTCGTGGTATCTCCCCGCGCAGCCGGAATCAGCTTCCGCGAAACCTATAACCGACGCTAGGCAAATCACAAGCAAAGTCCTGAAGCGAGAGGTTCAACCATTCTCGATCGAGAAGCTTTATACAACGCGAAATATCGGGGCCACGAGCTGGTCGCCCGACGACAAGACAATCGCGTTCGTTACCAACATTTCCGGACGGAACAACATCTGGCTGATTCCGTCAGAGGGCGGATGGCCTTCGCAACTCACGATCAGTGATCAGCGACAGATTGATCCAGTCTGGTCGCCGAATGGCAAATGGATCGCGTATAGCTCCGACCATAATGGCGACGAGCAATGGGACCTGTTTCTTGCTTCGCCGCTTACTGGTGAAGTCGTTAACCTGACGAACACTCCTGATGTGGCCGAAGAAGGTGCAGCATGGTCGCCTGACTCACGCTACATCGCTTTCATGTCGAAGCCGCGGAGTTCATCCACGTTCGAAATCAACATCATGGACGTGTTGACCAAGCGCTATCGATTTCTCACGAAGGACACGCCCAAGCAACTGGGGAACTTCGGCCCACTTTGGTCTCGCGACGGCAAGTGGATTGCGTACACGCAATCGCACGCCACCGGGAAAAACTCCAACATCTTTATCGCGGATGTGAGCACCGGCAAATCCACACTGTTAACTCCGCACACCGATGAGCACAACTATGAGGCGACTGGGTTTTCGCCGGACGGTAGATATCTGCTCATCACGTCCAATGCGACCGGCTACGAGAACGCTGGCCTGCTGGAGATCGCCAGTAAAAGGATCGAGTGGTTAACAAATGAAAAGTGGCGAGTCTCGTCAGGCTCGTTCTCTCCAGATGGTCGTCAGGTTACGTGGACGAAGAATATCGATGGCAATACCGATGTCTTCGTTTACGACATCGCCAGCAAGCAAACAGCCTCTCTCCCGTTACCGAGAGGCTTGAACAGTCTGGCGGGCGCCGTGACGGCGTTCTCTTCGGATGCGCGGCGGCTGCTCTATTACCATAATGGTCCGACAGCACCTAATGATGTCTGGCTTTACGACTTCTCTGCGAAGCAATCGAGACAACTCACGCATTCTCTGCTCGCAGGGCTCAACTCCGACGATATGGTCGAACCGTTTCTCGTCCACTATCCGAGTCGAGATGGCAAGTGGCAGATTTCGGCTTTCGTCTACGTGCCGCACAACGCTCCGCGTGACCAGACTCATCCGGCGATCGTTTACGTGCATGGCGGTCCAACTTCCCAGACGGTAAACGGTTTCAATCGCATTGTGCAGTACCTTGCCAATCAGGGATATCTGGTGATCGCTCCCAATTATCGCGGCTCGACAGGCTATGGAAAGGAATTCACGGATGCCAACCGCTTCGACATGGGTGGGGCAGATCTGCAAGACGTACTCGCCGCGGGAGATTGGATTCAAAAGACGGGCTACGCTGATCCCAAGAAGTTAATCATCATGGGCGGGAGCTACGGTGGATACATGTCGATGATGGCGCTCACCAAAGCGCCGGAGACTTGGGCGGCCGGCGTGCCGATTGTGCCGTTCGTGAACTGGTTTACTGAAGTGCAGAACGAAGATCCGCTGCTGCGCGAATACGACTTAGCGACAATGGGCGATCCGGTGAAGAACAAATCGCTCTGGGAGGATCGGAGTCCGATCAACTTCGTCGACCGTGTGAAAGCCCCTGTTCTGCTGCTCGCCGGAGGCAACGACCCGCGTTGTCCCAAATCGGAAGCGCAGCAAGTCGCAGACGTGATCAAGAAACGCGGTGGGACCGTTGAGTTTAAAATCTATGAAAACGAAGGGCACGGCTTTGCTCGACTGGAGAATCAAATCGATGCTTACAATCGCGTTGCCGAGTTCTTGAAGAAGTATGTTCCTGCTCCACCTTGTGGGTGCAATTTGTAAGCAAATCCAAAGCTGAACACGGAGGACGGAGGGTACATAGGTGGACACCAGACTCGGAACACGGATTGAATGGATCTGGCGGAGCAGGACGACCTCCATTTTGATGTTCCCGTCCGTACCCTCCGTCTCCTCTGTGTTCAAGTGTTTTTGACCTAAATGGCTGAAGCCGCGACAAGCACCACAATCCCAGAGGCACTCACGCAGGCAATCACGCAAACCGGAGCCACCCTCGGTTCATTGAGCGATGAGAGCCCACTCCTGCTCGTTTTTCTCCGTCAGTTTGGTTGACCCTTCTGCGTCGCCGGCATGGCTGAGATTCGGAAGAAGCGCTCGGAGATCGCGGCGACTGGAACGCAGTTGGCGTTCGTGCACATGGGAACAGAGGAGCAGGCGCAAAAATTTTTTTCGAAATTTGCACTGAATGGGGAGCACCGCGTGAGCGATCCGGAGCAAAAGCTCTATAAGACGTTTTCTCTCCGTCGCGGGAAGCTCAGTCAGCTATTCGGTCTTAAGGTCTGGAAGCGGGAATTCCGCGATCGGATTACGCTTACTTACGGCATGGGCAAGATCATAGGCGACTCTTTCCAGCTACCCGGTCTGTTCCTCATTCATTACTCCGAGATACTGAAGTCTTTCCGTCATGAAAGCGTAGCGGATGAGGTGGATTATGTCGCTATGGCGCGGAACCACCTGCGGTAGTGGGTGGTTCCGTTGACGTTGGGGTCGGTGTTGCTCCTCGGATTCCTGAACGGGTAAATGCGACATCAATCTCAAGCCAAAGCACCACCCGCTAAGGGCGTGGTTCTGAATATACGGATTCTTGCAGGGCTGAAAGTAAGCCGGGGAATGAGCACCCGGCCTTTTGCGGCGCGTATTGTCGTGCAAACTATCTCGAAAACGCTTTGACCGCGGAAGCTTCGTCGTCTTTTACATCGAAAACCGTATAGAGCTTCGTGATTTGCAGCAAGTCGTGGACCTTCTTTGTAAGATTCAAAAGCTTCAGCTCACCACCTTGATTGCGCACCGTAGTGAACGCGCTGACCAATTCGCCAATTCCTGAGCTGTCGATATAGGTCACATCTCCAAGGTTTAGCAGTATCTTCTTTTCGCTCTTGCCGAGCAGATCGCGAATGTGATCTCGGAGCACGACGCTGCCTTCACCCAAGGTGATGCGTCCGCTTAAATCCAGAATGGTGACGCCATCAACGCGTCGGCTGCTTGCTTTCATCGTCACTGTCTTTCCTCCGTGGCCGCTTCTGAATGGCCGATGTGTTTGACTAGCGTAATTTCCGTTCCAGGCTCCAGATGACGGATCTTGACCTCGTCCATAAACGATCGAATGAGAAAAATGCCTCGCCCGGACTGCTTGAGCAGGTTCTCTTCCGCCAACGGATCGGGAATGTCTTCGTCTCTGAGCCCGCGCCCCTGATCGGCGATCTTAATTACAAGCGAATCGCCGGTATTCTCAAAAGACACCGTCATCTTCTTTTTCGGATCGTAAGCGTTGCCGTGTAGCACGGCATTTACCGCCGCTTCGCGAACGGCCATTGCGATCCGATGACAGTCTTCCTCTTCAAAAGGCATTTTGGCCGCTAATGCCTCAGCCGTCTGTTCTGCTTTGTTTACGCTGTCGAGCGTGGAATCCAGCGTGTATGAGACCCGTTCTAAGGTCATGAACTCATTTTCCGAGCCGACCGTATGGCACCTCCGCACCCCTTAAGCTGCGTTGCCCTTCGCCTGCTCAAGTGAAATCGGTAGTTTGCCTGTCGCTTGCGAGTCTGTCAATCAATTGCTTTTGTCAGGCTCTGCCAACCGGGGACGACGCAGCTCCGGTGACGTTCTGCTGATTGAAAATGAAGATTGGTTCGGTGCTCATTCCTTTTGCGCTATCCTGCCCATTGTGAATCATGGTTTGGCACTTTCGCGTCTCCTCGGTACTCGCGTTACCGACTCCAGCGGAGCCGTCGCGGGCAAGGTGAGGGAGGTCGCGCTGCGTCCGCAGGAGGATCCGAACCGAGTTTCGGGGCTGGTGATAAAGACTGCGCACGGAGACCGTTTTCTCGTGCCCAGCATGATTCAGATTGGAGCGGACGCGCAGGTTCGTGCCTCTTCTCCTGCATCAGAGTGGCCCCATGCAGCGACTCTCGATGACTTTTTCCTTCTAGAACGAGACCTCCTCGACCAGCAGATCATCGACGTTCATGGACGCAAGGTCGTCCGCGTCAATGATGTTGATCTGCATCCCGAACCGGCGAATGGCGGTGTGAATCTCAAAATTTCCGAGGTCGACGTTGGTCTGCGTGGGGCGGTGCGGCGCCTGCTGAAGGGCGTGGCTCCTGCCGGAGCGATTGAAGCCGTAGTGAGAAAGTTGAAACCGCGAGTCATTCCCTGGGAATTCGTCGATTTGATTGAGACCGATCCGGCGCGGCGCGTGAAGCTGCGAATCGACCATGAACGCTTGTCGCAGCTGCATCCGGCCGATATTGCCGACATCGTGGAAGAACTGGCTCCGGCTGAGCGTGAGGCAGTATTCGAGACTCTGGACGAGGAAGTCGCTGCCGAAGCTTTAGAAGAAGTCGATCCAGACATTCAGGCATCGATTGTCGAATCGCTCGATCCGGAGCGGGCTGCCGACATCGTGGAGGAAATGGATCCTGATGCCGCCGCTGATTTGTTAGATCAACTTCCCGAGGAGCGCTCCGAAGAGATCCTGGAAGAGATGGAGCCCGAGGAGCGCGAAGAAGTAGTAGAACTCCTCGAACATGGCGAGAATACTGCCGCTGGTCGTATGACAACAGAGTTCCTCGCCGCTCCCGAGGATGCGACTGCTGGTCAAGCGATCGAGCTCTTACGCGCCTTCGAAGGCGGCGTCGAGAGCGTCGCGACAATCTATCTCGTCGACGCTGACGGCAAACTCACCGGCTCCGTGCCGCTGCAACGAATCGTTCTGAACTCACCCATGAAACCGCTCAAGGAACTTACCGCCCATCCGCTGGTCTTTGTTCATGAAAGCGACAAACAGAACAAAGTCGCCGAGCTGATGGACAAGTACAACCTGTACACGTTACCGGTCATCAACCGAGAACAACGGCTGCGCGGGATTATTACCGCGGACGATGTAATTACTCTTCTTCGGGAGCAGCGTTGACAAAATCGTAGCTCGACAGCTTTTCCGGCTGACCGATTCCCGTTCCCCGTTTATTCTGGACTGCTTCGCATTCGCGAAGTGCAATCCCGACATTCTGATGTGAGTGCCTGAGTGAGACCGAAGAGAATACTGTCTCGATGGTGGATAAAACTGCTTCTGTTTTTTTCCGTCGTCGGTCCGGGATTTATCACCGCCAACGTCGACAACGACGCCGGCGGCATATTCACCTACTCTCAGGCCGGAGCACAGTTTGGATACTCGCTGCTCTGGACCATGGTCCCAATCACGATCTCGTTGATCGTGATTCAGGAGATGTGCGCCCGCATGGGTGCTGTCACGGGCAAAGGTCTGAGCGACCTGATCCGCGAAGAGTTCGGCATCCGCGCGACGTTCCTCATGATGTTCGCACTGGTGATTGTCAACTTCGGCAACGTCATCACTGAATTCTTAGGAATCGCGGGAAGCTTGGAGCTGTTCGGCATTAGCCGCTACATCAGCGTTCCCGTGTGTGCCGTGATTGTGTGGTTCATCGTGGTGAAAGGCACGTACACAAGCGTTGAGAAAGTCTTCCTGGGCGCCTCGTTCTTTTATGTCGCTTACATCATCGCTGGCGTTCTCGCTCATCCGGACTGGAGTGCGGCGATGGTCAATACTGTGCGTCCGCCATCTTTTCATGACTTTCACAATTCTGCATACCTGTACATGATTATTGGCCTTGTGGGCACGACGATCGCTCCATGGATGCAGTTTTACCTGCAGGCCTCTGTGGCGGAGAAGCGCGTGAGCATTAAGCAATACGCTGCCTCACGGCTCGATGTGATTGTCGGATGTTTATTTACCGACATTGTCGCTTGGTTCATCATCGTGGCGTGCGCCGCAACCCTCTTTGCCGCTGGACACACCGAAATTCACGATCCAGCAGATGCCGTTGTCGCCCTTGAGCCGCTCGCGAGCAAGTATGCCTCAATCCTTTTTGGAGCCGGGCTGCTCAATGCATCGCTCTTTGCCGCGTCGATTTTGCCGATTTCTACCGCTTACACGGTGTGCGAGGGTTTGGGATTTGAGTCTGGAGTGGACCGCAGTTTCAAAGAAGCCCGAGTGTTCTACTGGCTCTACACGATTCTCTTGGCTGCAGGCGCGGGATTTGTTCTGATTCCAGGCGTTCCGCTCGTAAAAGTCTCGATTCTTTCACAGGTGATCAACGGGATTGCGCTACCTGCGGTGCTCATTTTCATGCTGCTCCTAATCAACAAAAAGGAACTAATGGGCAGCCACACCAATTCGAGGCTCTTCAACATGATCGCCTGGAGCACGACTGTTGTTCTTATCCTGTTGTCGCTGGCATATCCGTTCACACAGAAGTAAAACGCAATAAATACCAGAAATGACCTCTTTGTGAGGTGCCTGAGCGCAGTTCCGAGCTCAGTTTGGCAGCAATTTTCCGTTGGCAAGCTGCTGGATGATGTCGCGGTCTGCGTCGAGGAAGTCGAAACGAGGGAGATCGCGGCGATCTACCCAGCGAATCTGCTCGAAAATGCGATTCTCCATCTCGCCTTTATATTCTCGTACTCGATAAAAATGCAGCTCCACGGCTCCCCCACGCTTGTAGTGATGCTGTATTGAGGTCACTTTTTCGCCGATGGTCGCCGAAATTCCCAATTCTTCGTCAAGCTCCCGGCGTAGTGCCGCGACTTGTTCCTCCCCGGGCTCGATCTTGCCACCCGGGAATTCCCACTTCAATGCCATAGGCTGATCTTTTGTGCGCTGGCAGATCAGGAGCTTGCCATCGCGGACGATGAGAGCCGCTACCACCTGCTTTACGCTCGACACGCAAGCGTCCGCCGAATTGGAATTGTGACAGAGCGATGTTGCAGCGAGATGAATGTAGTCATGTCCTTCACAGGCACGAACACCGGGCACACACTGCCCACGAAAGACTAAGTAGGAGAAACTGTCCTTGGATGCCGCCCACCAAGACATCATAATAGTTCATTTCGACGGGACCATGGATGCCATGCGACGTAATCCATTAGCTTCGCGCCCGTTAATGGCTGCTTCCAGCGCGCGCAAGCCGGCCAGGAGAGTGGGTCCGGGTGTGTTCAGATACTCGTCATTAATGCAATACACGTGTCCGCTGCGAACAGCTCGGAGCGACTCCCATCCGCGCCAGGAGATAATTTTTTCCAGTGGCACGCGATCTCCCGCCCCGCACCAGGCTGCAATCATTACGTCGGGATCGAGTTGCTGAATCATTTCGGGAGTAGTTTGCTTTCCGGCGTCGCCAAGAAATCTGCCGCCTGCTACCTCTACAAGTTCCGCAACCCAGGCTTGTGAGTAAATGAGCGGCTTCCCCCACTCCTCGCAATAAATCGTCGGACGAGGTTCTCGCGTTGCGTTTCGGGAGCGAACCCGTTCGATCTCCATTTGCATTTCGCGGATCAGATAATGCCCGCGATTAGCTTCGTTCATAATGCCGGCGATTGCGGCGATATCGGCATAAACATCGCGCAGGGTATGGGGCGCCAGTCCGAGAAACTGAGCGCCGGATTTCAGAATCTCAGCAAGGGCTTCGACTTGATAGGGAACGGAGGCGATCACCAAGTCTGGATTTACAGCGCGAATCTGTTCGGAATCGGCGGTCCATGAATCCTCGATGATCGCGATTGCGCGTTGTTTCACTGCGGGACAGATGTCGGCGCAGTACTTCGTGCAAGCGATGAGACGATCAAGCAGCCCCAGACGCTCCATTGTGGAGGTAACGGATGGCTGCAATGAGACAACACGCTGCGGAGTGAAGTCAGCGGGATGGGAGAGAAAGGGCATAATGAAATGCGATAAGGTGATTCTATCGGTTCGGGAACAGCGGGCAGCAATGCCTGGGTTTCTTTATCTCGTCACCATGTATCGACCTCAATTGCTCGATCATTTCCAGCATCCACGCAACGCTGGTGCCATGGATTCGCCTGAAGTCAGCGTGCAAGCGGAGAATCCCGCTTGCGGCGATGTCATGAAACTGATGCTGCGAATCAGGAATAACAAAATTGAGGAAGCGAAGTACCAGGTGAGAGGATGTGTCGCTGCCATTGCCTGCGGCTCAGCTTTGACTGAGGCGCTCATCGGCAAGAATGCGTTGGAAGCGCGAGGAATAACGCGGGAGTCGATTGTGGATATACTCGGTGCTTTACCAAACGAGAGCGTTCATGCCAGCCATCTGGCAATCGATTGCCTTCAGCTTGCTCTCAAGCAGTGGAAGTGAGCTTCGCAACGGCAGGTTGGTAAAATCGCCAGGCGCGCTGTTCCGCAATCTTCCGAAGATCATCATTCGGGTTCACTGGGAAAGCATTCCGCGCCAGCTCCAGCATCTCCAGATCAAAGATCGAATTACCGAAGCTCACGTCGAGGGGCTTCTTGAGCACGCGCTGCAACGCATGCGCTTTGCCTGGCCCAGATGTCATCTCTCCGAGATGATCGGTAGCGATACCACGGTCGATCTCAACGCGAACCGCCAATACGCGCTCAGCAGGGATTCCGATCTTGCTGACCGCCTCTTCAATCACCCAATTGTTGGTTGAAGAAACCGCCCAAATATCACAGCTTTGCATGCGAAGTCTGTTCACCAACGTTATCATTTCGGGAAAGAAGTGCGGCATTATATTGGACTTGACGAAGCCCGCCGCAAACTCTCGAATCCTCTGTTCAGGAATTCCGCGATGAATCTGGACCATCTCACCACAGATTTCGTCTTCGCTGACTCGTCCGGCGAGATATTCGTCATAGCGGCGCAACATCCACGCTGCGACATCGGACGCGATCAACCCTTCCTCAATCTCCCAGTACATGAATTTCATACCGGAGTCGCCGAACCACAGAGTACCGTCGCAATCGAAAGCAGAAAGCTGCGGCCGCAGATTCGCGACCGCCTCCACGAAATCTTCAGGACTGTTGAACGAACCGTATCCAGGAGAAGTCATCGGCCGGCTTGTAGAGACGAGTAATCCTCAGGAGTGTTGATGTCTAGCGCGATGCCCGGATCGTCCACATCGAGATATTCGATGTAGGCTTGATGCTGATGTTCAATTTCTCGGGCGTTGCTCGACGGCGTTGCCCGCAGAAAGGCTTCGATCATTTCGCGAGCGAAGATTACGGGATGGCCATGCTTCCCATCGAACTGCGGCACTACGGCCCAGGTGATTTCCGGGGAGGTCTTGAAGAAGTGTTCTTTGAGTCTCTGCACGGTGTGCGTCTGTGCCGGTGGCCGGTCTACCAGCGTGACGCAAGCAGTATCGCGGCCGCGATTGAGCACAGCTTGGAGTCCCAAGCGCAGAGAGCTGAATTGCCCAAGCTCCGGCTGCGGGTTAAGGACAAGGTAGGCCGAATTTTGATAGATGATTGGCCTCAACTGGTCGATGTTCTTTCCTGCGACGACGAGCACGAAATCGCAAACGTTTTGGAGCACTTGTATCGCTCCGGCCAGGAAACTTCGCCCTCCATACTGCAGTAGCGCTTTGTCCTGTCCCATACGGGAGGAGGAGCCGGCAGCGAGAATGATTCCTGCTATTGATGAAACGCGAGCCACGAGAGATAGGGTACAGCAAGGCTACGTGGTTCCGGCCGCCCTCGGCCGGTGGGATGCGTGAGATCCGAAGAACGTGAGGGATTCCAAACCGTCAAATATGTAGTTCTAGGCCGGAAAGCAAAACCAAAAGCCGGACCGAGGGTGGCCGGAACCACGTAACCAAGATTAATCTTTGTCCGAAGTCTGCTTTGTAGACTGAAGTATCTCCGCTGCCTTCAGGCTGCGCTTGTGATTTAAAGAGCCGGCTCCGCGTCGAATCGCGATCATCTCGGCCACAATGGCAATCGCAATCTCTTCCGGGGTAATGGCGCCGATATCGAGCCCGACTGGCGCATAGACACGCGATAGCTTTTCAGAGGCAACGCCTTCTTTTTCGAGCTGTTTGTAGATGGCAATCACTTTGCGTTGCGAGCCGATCATGCCGATGTACTTTGCCGGAGTATCGACCGCCCAACGCAGAACGCGCATGTCATCGCGGTGTCCGCGGGTGACGATCACCAGATAGGAAGAATGGTTCGGTGCGAGCTGCGAGAGGGCACGGTCGAAATCCTCCGCGTAAACGTCTTTGGCTTCAGGGAAGCGCTCGCGACTGGCATAACTCTGTCGGTCATCTACGACGACTACCTCAAAGCCGGCCATGCGCGCGGCACGATACACGTTGACTGAAACGTGTCCGGCACCGAACAAATACACGGTTTGCACGGGCAGGATTGGTTCCAGATAAATTTCGAGTGTGCCGCCACACACGAGCCCGGTGTCGTACTTGGGATCGTGATTCAAGTTGAAGGTCAGCGTGCGCGGCTTCTCCTGCTCCATAACTTCCCGTGCAGCCTGCCAGACTTCAGCTTCAACGCAGCCTCCGCCAATTGTGCCGCTGATGCTGCCATCGTCTCGCACCAGCATCCTCGCCGATTCGAACGAAGGAATCGATCCCCTCGCGTTCACGATCGTGGCTAGAGCGCCGCGTCTTCCGGCACGTCTTAGATCGACGATCTCTTCGAAGATGTCCATTTGAGGCAACTTCACCACAGAGGCACGTAAAGCTAAACTAAGGGAGATGAGACGCTCAAAATGTGCGAACTCCATTGCCCCATTTTGATCCGAAAAGCATGCTGCTCTTCTCTGTGCCTCCGAGTGCTCGTGGTGAAATGATGTTTCAATTCTAACCCTACTGCGCCACATGCTCGTAGAAGTGATATTTTGAAAGATTCCACTTTCATCCGTTGAGAGGACTGTAGATTGCCCAAAGGACCGATTTCGCGCTTCATCGAGCATCACTATCGCCACTTCAACTCGGCTGCGCTCATGGACGCTGCCAAGGCTTACGAGAAGCTGTTGAACAATGGCGGCAAAATGTTCATGACGATTGCCGGGGCTATGAGCACGGCCGAGCTGGGCCTCTCTTTGGCCGAGATGATTCGGCAGGACAAAGTTCACGGGATCTGCTGTACCGGCGCCAATCTTGAGGAAGATGTCTTCAATCTAGTTGCCCACGATCATTACGAGCGCGTGCCGCACTATCGCCAGCTCTCTCCCGCGGAAGAAGAGGCCTTGCTCAATCGTCACATGAATCGCGTGACTGACACTTGCATCCCCGAGCACGAAGCCATGCGGCGCATTGAGACCGCAGTCCTGGATGAATGGGTGAAGGCTGACAAGGCTGGACAGCGCTTCTTTCCGCATGAGTTCATGTACAAGATTCTGCTGAGTGGCAAGCTGAAGAATTCTTACCAGATCGATCCCAAAGACAGTTGGCTGATGGCGGCAGCGCAGAAGAACCTGCCGATGTTCGTGCCAGGATGGGAAGATGCAACTCTCGGCAACATGTATGCCGGTCACTGCATCTCGGGCGATGTGAAAAACGTGCACACGGTACGTACGGGCATCGAGTACATGATGTTGCTGGCCGAGTGGTACACGGAATTGACCGCAAAAACGCCACTTGGGTTCTTCCAAATCGGAGGCGGCATCGCAGGCGACTTTCCCATCTGCGTTGTCCCAATGCTGCATCAAGATTTACAACGCGAGAATGTTCCGCTCTGGGCTTACTTCTGCCAGATCAGCGATTCGACCACTAGTTACGGCTCCTATTCAGGCGCGGTGCCAAATGAGAAGATCACCTGGGGGAAGTTGGGTAGAGATACGCCGAAGTTCATCATCGAGTCGGACGCAACGGTCGTGGCGCCGTTGATCTTCGCGTACGTTCTAGGCTGCTAGAGCAAGGTGTTTGAAGTTTCGAGATGAAGGCCGTTCGTTTCCGCGAATTCGGAGGACCCGAGGTTCTCAAATATGAGGACGTTCCCGATGTGCGTCCGCGAGAGGATCAGGTGTTGGTCCGCGTGCGGGCTTGTGCGCTGAATCATCTTGATCTCTGGGTTCGAAAGGGCCTGCCCGGAGTCCAGCTACCGCACATCAACGGCAGCGACATCGCCGGTGACGTCATGGAAGTAGGGAGCTATGTATCTGGCGTGAAGCGTGGCACGCGTGTGCTGCTTGCGCCCATGACGTTCTGCAATCATTGCGCACAATGCACTTCAGGACAGCAGAGTTTTTGCCGGGAATTTACTGTTCTGGGATATTTGAACGATGGCGGTAATGCTGAGTACATCGCTGTTCCTGAAGTGAATGTGATCCCAATCCCAGAGAGTTTTTCGTATGACCAGGCTGCCAGTGTGCCGCTGGTGTTTCTCACTGCGTGGCACATGCTGGTCACGCGTGCGCACATCAAGGCCGGCGAGACCGTGCTCGTGCTTGGCGGTGGATCAGGCGTCGGCTCTGCAGCGATCCAGATTTGCAAGATGCTTGGAGCGACCGTCATCGCCACAGCCGGTGACGACGCGAAGCTGCAGAAGTCTCGCGAACTCGGCGCTGATCATATGATCAATCATTACAAGCAGAAAATCGCGGACGAAGTTCGGCGGATCACTTCAAAGGCAGGCGTCGATATCGTCTTCGAGCACGTCGGTGCGGCGACCTTCGATGAAAGTGTGCGCTCGCTGCGTCCTGGTGGGGCGTTGGTGACCTGTGGCGCCACTACCGGACCAGAAGCAAAGTTCGATATTCGAGTTCTCTTCAGCCGCCAGCTTTCATTCCTCGGTTCCTATATGGGAACGATGGGCGATCTTCATGAAGTGCTTAGGCACATCTTCGGCGGCAAGCTCAACGCTGTGATCGACTGCACGTATCCCCTGAGCGAAGCGCGTCGGGCCCACGAGCGCCTGGAAAAGAGTGAGCAGTTCGGAAAGATCGTGCTCAATCCATGAGCGAACAAAGGTCGTCGGCTGCCGATCCCAATTTGCGACAAACGGCAAAGTGGATTGCGCTGCTATTGTTCATCCTTTATTGCGTCGATCTCGTCTAAGATCGGGCACTGGAACCAGTATTCGGCCGGACTCAAGTTCTGGACGATTGCATCGGTCCTCGCAGTCCGTTTAGTGTTCAGGGCGTTCCTGTTCTGGATCTACCTGCGGGGGAAAAAGGCAAGCTGAAGGTTCGGTCTAGCTGAAAGATCAATGCACAACTTCTTCAGGACGCCAAGCATTCAGTACTTCATCGTTGCGCTAACCTCAGTGTTCTTTCTCGTGGATCCCTTCGCAGCATTGCCTACATTCCTGGTGATTGCGGGCGACGTAGATTATGAACAACGCCGTCGTCTCGCAAAGAAAGCTTGCATCACTTGCTTTATCGTGCTCACCAGCTTCGCGCTGCTGGGGAGCCTGATCTTCCGCTTCTTCGGCATTACGCTTCCCGCATTTGAGATCGCTGGAGGCATCATCCTGCTTCTCATGGGACTCGAGATGCTTCAGGCCCACCGCTCCGGCACTCATGAAACTCCCGGCGAGACGGAGGAAGGTATGGCAAAGGAGGATGCCGGAATTATTCCGCTGGGCATTCCCATGCTTGCCGGTCCTGGCGCGATCTCCACAGTGATGGTGTTGATGGGGCCATCGCCAGGCTGGTGGCGTACGCTGACGATCTTCATCGCCATCACGATTACTTCTGTCGCATCGTTCTTTATCCTCTCGGCAGCCCACCGCGTTCGCCGGTTCCTTGGTGAAACGGGAATTCGAATCCTGATGCGGCTCATGGGCCTTCTACTCACCGCGATCGCTGTGCAGTTCATGGTTAATGGCCTCGCAGACTTGGGAGTGGTGCAGACTATGCGTCAGTAAGTGCGACACAAACGGCGACGCCAAAAACACCACAGGCATCGCATGGACCTTGGGGTCGCGGATTTATACGGATATGACGAGAGGACTGGAGCAAACGTGACTAGCTCGGGAATATCTGTATGAGTCCGTGCTTCCGTTGATCGGTGTCATGTTTTTGCTGTTGCCGTTTACGACAGCGTAAAATGAGTACAGCCATGAGTGAACTTGAGCGCTACCAAGAGTCCCTGAAAATGCAGAACAACCGCCGTCGGGTGGAAGAGGTGAACTTCGGCGAGGACGTCCCTGAAGGCGTGCTGCTTACTTCTCTGGACAAGGTTGTGAACTGGATGCGCAAGAGTTCCATTTGGCCGATGACCTTCGGCCTGGCCTGCTGCGCGATCGAGATGATGGCTATGGGCGCTTCGCGCTTCGATATCGCCCGATTCGGAGCTGAGGTATTTCGTCCTTCACCACGGCAATCCGATCTTATGATTATCGCCGGCCGTGTCTCCCAGAAAATGGCGCCGGTGATCCGGCGCTTATATGAGCAAATGCCCGAACCCAAGTGGGTGATCTCCATGGGCGCCTGCGCAACGTCAGGTGGTGTGTTTAACAACTACGCTTTGGTTCAGGGAGTGAATCAGGTAATTCCGGTGGACATCTACGTTCCAGGTTGCCCGCCACGTCCGGAGCAGCTGATCTATGCGATCACGCTGCTGCAGGAGAAAATCATGAACGAGCGTGGGTCGTTTAAGCGGGCTTTGAATCTGACTTAGCTTTTTGTGGCACCGGCGCCCTCGCCTGTATTCGGGTTAGGCGGAGCCACAGCCGAGGGCGACTGTGCCGCAAGGCTAAATTCTTTACTTCTCTCGTCCAACCACAAATTCGGGAATCCACAATAACGCGCGCTTGATTTCCCCGTCGGGGAAGTGGCTGATGGCTCGACGAGCCTGTTCGGCGTGTTCATTAGCAGAGGCCACAGCGTAGTCGACCGAGCCATACTGCTCGAGAATCGCGCGCACGTCTCCATGAATGACCGTGGCAAAGCAGCGTTCATCGAGAACTGTCTCGATAAGTTTGCGCTCGGCCGGGGTACAGCGATCGAGCGCATGAATGATCGCCATGGTGACTTTGCCTTCGCGGAGATCGCTCGCCACCGGTTTGCCGAGAACATCTTCTGAGGCCGTGAGATCCAGCACGTCGTCGACGATCTGGAAGGCAAGGCCAAGATTGCGGCCATATTCACCGAGACGATCTTCATCGGCATCGCTTGCGCGTCCCAAGACTGCACCCAGCTTCATGGAAACTGAGAATAGACACGCTGTCTTTCGGTAGATCAGATCGAGATGCTCGGCCTGGCTAATGATGTGGCCGAGGCGCTCCATCTGCATCAGCTCGCCTTCGACCATCTGCTGCGTGAGTCCAATGAGGAGATCGAGGACTCTGAAGTTCTGCTCCTCCAGGGCGATCTTGAAGGCCTGCATGTAAAGCCAATCGCCGGCTAGGACGCACTTTGAGTTTCCCCATTTGGTATTGGCCGATGGCCGGCCGCGGCGAGTGAGCGCTTCGTCGATGATGTCGTCGTGCACGAGGGTTGCAGTATGAACAATCTCTACGACCGAGCCCAGTCGTACAGCACCTCGACCTTCGTATCCGCATAGTTTCGCGGACAGCAGAAGCAGTGCCGGACGAATACGCTTGCCGCCGCCTTCGCGCAGATATTCGCCGATCTCGGTAATCACCTCGACTCCGGAGATGGCGTCCCGCTGGAACTCCTGCTCGATGGCGAGCAGGTCGTCGCGCAGTAGATCGAATACTTCCTTGGCCGCTGCGCTGGCGCTGGTTGAAGTCGTCACGCTAGTTGGACCTGTAGTTCGTGAACTGCATGTCGATGCCGAAGTCCTTGCCCTTGAGCGTCGCGATCACCTGCTGCAACGTGTCGCGATCTTTGCCGCTTACGCGAACCGTATCGCCCTGGATCGAGGCCTGAACTTTGAGCTTGGCGTCCTTGATGAGTTTCACGATCTCGCGCGCCTTTTCGATCGGGATTCCTTGCTGCAATTTGACTCGCTGGCGCACGGTTGACCCCGCTGCCGGTTCGACTGCACCGTAATCAAGTCCCTTCAGCGGCACGTGACGTTTTACCAACTTGTTCTGCAGGATATCGTTGACTGCCTTGAGCTTATATTCGTCGATTGAGGAGAGGACGATCGCTTCCTTTCCCTCAAGGGCGATGTCCGATTTGGAGTCTTTGAGATCAAAGCGCGTATGAATCTCTTTGATCGCCTGCTGGATAGCGTTCGCGACCTCCTGCAGGTCGATCTTGCTCACTACATCGAATGAGTTATCGCTGGCCATGTGGGTAGCCCTCTAGCTTAATTCGTTCTGGGTCCGGATGCATCTTCTATTCGTTCGCAGCATTGGTAGCACAACCGGATTAATCAAACACCAAGGGCACGAAGGAACGCGCAGTCGGATTGGTTTCCCTTGTGACCTTCGTGTCCTTCGTGGTTAGCTTTGGCTTTTCAGCGGGGGGAGTCGGAAGAATCGGAAGAAGTTGTTGGCTGTGATTTCGCCGATTTCGCCGGTGCTCTTGCCCCGTAGCTCGGCGATTTTCTCTGCGGTCTTGATAACGAATGCCGGCTCGTTGCGCTTGCCACGATAGGGACTTGGCGCGAGAAACGGCGAGTCGGTCTCGATGAACATGCGATCTTCTGGAACGGTGCGCGCCACCTCGCGAATATTTTCTGCTTTTGGGAAGGTAACGTTGCCGGAGAACGAGATCATAAAGCCCATATCCAACGCCGCTTTCGCATGCTTCGGCTCCCCAGTGAAGCAGTGCAGTACTCCTCCGAAGCCAGTTGAAGCCCAATGTTCGCGAACCAGGCGAAGAGTGTCGTCCCAGGCATTCTCAGAATTATCTGAAGGCCGGCAATGAATGATGATGGGGAGCTTTGCCGCGCGTGCGATCTCCATCTGCCGGATGAAGACCTGGTGCTGCACATCGCGCGGTGAATGATCGTAATAGTAGTCGAGGCCAATTTCGCCAAATCCGATCACGCGAGGATGACGCGCGAGCGATTCGAGTTCCGTATAGTCGCTCCCAGTGGCTAGCCTGGCTTCGTGTGGATGTATGCCGATGCTCGCATAAATCCAGTCATGCTGTTCAGCGATGCGGATCGCGCAATCGAGGGTGCCCGGGCCGGTGCCGCTGCCGATAGCAAGGATGCTTACTACGCCGGCTGCGCGAGCGCGCTCCAGCATCTCCGCGCGATCTGAATCGAACCTTGGACCTTCCAGATGCGCGTGGGAATCGACCAGCATTTACTTAAGCCGAGCGCCGACGGGAACGTCTTCGAGAAAGCTCGCAAGCACAGGCAGACCTTTCTCGCCGATAGAAGCGGCGACGATCATGCCGTTCGACTCGATCCCGCGCAGCTTTCGCGGCTGAAGGTTGGCAACGATCACTACCTTCATGCCGATGATTTTTTCCGGCGAATACTTTTCGGCGATTCCGGCGACGATCGTACGAACCTCTGTGCCGATGTCGACTTCCAGTCTCAGCAGCTTGTCAGCGCCTTTTACTTTCTCAGCGCTCTTCACCTGGCCGACGCGAAGTTCGACCTTGGCGAAGTCGTCGATGGAGATGCGACCGTCGGCGGTTGGCGTGGCGGCTTGGGTGGCACTCTGCGCAGGTGCGGTGCTTGCAGCTGCTGATTTTTCGGCTGTTGCTATAGCCGCCGCAGCTTGCGTCGCAGGCTGACCGGCTTTGGCTCCAGCACCTGCAGGAACGGCTTGCGCCGCGGCTGATGCTCGATCGAGCTCTGCCTGCTGCATACGCTCAACTGCGTTCTTCTCCGCACGTGGAAATACGGCTTCTACTTTGCCAAGCTTGGTGCCGAGTCCGAGCTGCCCCCACTTGAGATCGTTCAGTGGGAACTTCGCAATATCGCCGACTCCGAGCTGTTGCCAGATGCGTGAGGTTGCGCTGGGCAGTACGGGGTGCAGTAGCGCAGTAATGATGCGTAAAGCTTCTGCACTCGTGTAGAGCACCGTGGCAAGACGAGCAAGGCTGGCTTCGTCTTTGTGCTCGCCGAGCTGCCATGGCTCGTTTTCGACGATGTACTTGTTGACGCCACTGACGAGTGACCAGATGTTCTCCAGCGCGCGCGAGAACTGGTAGCCGGAAAACAGCTCATTTGTGCTCTTGATCACATCTGTCGCGAGATCGGCTATCGCGTCATCGCTCGCAGCACGTGAGGCCTTCGGCGAGGGATACGGAATCTGCTCGCGGAAGTAGCGCGCGATCATTGACAACGTCCGGCTGGACAGATTGCCAAGGTCGTTGGCCAAATCTGAGTTGTAACGCTGCACTAACGCGTCAAACGAGAAGCTACCGTCCTGCCCGAAGACAACTTCACGTAGCAGAAAATACCGCAGCGCATCGGAGCCGAGCACGTCGAGTACGGTCTCGCTGCGCACGATGTTCCCGCGCGACTTCGACATCTTGTCTTGCTCGAACAGTAGCCAGCCGTGCACGACTACTTGTTTTGGCAGCGGCAGTCCTGCGGCCATCAGGAACGCCGGCCAATACACCGCGTGGAAGCGCACAATCTCTTTGCCCACCATGTGCACATCGGCTGGCCAGTAGCGATCGAATTGCTTTTTCAACTTGGAGTCGTCGGAGCCGTAACCGATGGCGGTGATGTAGTTTGCGTCAGCGTCGAACCATACGTAGAGCACGTGCTTCGGATCGTCAGGAACTGGAATCCCCCACCGTACTGAAGTACGACTGATACTCAGATCCTTCAATCCGCCGCGCACGAAAGCTATCACTTCATTGCGGCGAGTCTCCGGCCAGACAAAGTCTGGATTGTCTTCATAGAGTTTCAATAACTTGTCCTGAAAAGCCGACAGTTTGAAGTAGTAGTTCTCTTCACTAATTGTCTCTGTGGGACGGCCGCAATCGGGACAAGGCGATCCTGGAGGAGCATCGACGTAGAGTTCGTCGAATACACAGTACTGACCGGTGTACGAACCCTTGTAGATATACCCATTGTCACGGATCTGGCGAAAGAGCTGTTGTACACCTTCAGCATGACACTTATCCGTCGTACGGATGAAACCGTCATAGCTGATGCCCATGCGGTCCCAAAGACTGCGATACTCAGCCGCCACCGCATCAGTCCACTGTTTGGGACTCTTGCCAGCGGCGGCCGCTGAGCGTTCGATTTTCTGTCCGTGCTCGTCAGTGCCAGTGAGGAAAAAGGTATCCGACCCAAGCATGCGCTGGCGCCGTGCCACCACGTCGCACACGATCGTCGTGTACGCGTGGCCGATGTGAGGCCGCGCATTTACGTAGTAAATCGGGGTAGTGATGTAGAACTTTTCGCCTTTTTCCATGCTGACCAGATTTTGTGGCACGGGCACTTCACGCCGTGTTGTGAGAGTCTCCGGCGCTTAGGGTTTGCCGCTACGGAAGCGATGAAGACAGGAATTCCTCATCATATGAGGTGCATTGGGTAGCGTCAAACTGTCGGGCGTTATTGCGCTAGAGGGTGCGTCTGAGGGTGCCATGAGGTTCAGCAGAAGGCGATTGTTATAATCGCGATTTTATCGTTCACGCTGGGAGACATTCCGGGCGGTGCATCTGCTCGCCAGTGCCACTGAGGATTCTTGTACCTTCACTTCCAACAAAACCTTGCCGAGCGCGTGCGTGCACTTCTGCGCGCTAAGTATCAGCTAGACCTGCCGAATATCGTAATGGAACAGCCCCCGAAGATTGCTTTCGGTGAGTTTGCGCTGCCATTGGCTTTCGAACTCGCGAAGCGTCTGCGAAAGCCTCCCCGCAAAGCCGCTGAAGAGATTGTCAGTGGCCTGGGAGGTGTTCCCGGATTCAAAGTCTTTGAGCTTGCGGGTGCAGGTTACATCAACGCCCGTGTGGATCGCAGTGAATTTATTCGCCAGATGCTGTCGCGAGATCGCTGTCCTGCTACTCCGAAGGACAAAATTCTAGTCGAGCACACCAGCATTAATCCCAACAAGGCCGCGCACATTGGACATCTGCGCAATGCAATTCTTGGCGACACCTTCGTGCGCCTACTTCGTGAGGCGTCGCATCCGGTGGATGTGCAGAACTACATCGACAACACAGGAGCGCAGGTTGCAGATGTCGTTGTAGGCTTCGAGCAGCTCGAGCGGAAGACGTATTCGGAGGTCGAAGCACTCACCCGTGCTCCCCGTTTTGATTACTACTGCTGGGACCTCTACGCCCGCGTTTCACAATGGTACGAAGAAGATTCAGTGCACAAGCAGATTCGTCTGGACACCCTGCACAAACTCGAAGCTGACGGCAACGAGACCGCCCGGCTCGCCGATCTGATTTCAACCGCAATCTTGAAACGCCATCTGGAAACGATGCAGCGGTTAGGCATTGTTTATGACTTTCTGCCACGCGAAAGCGAGATTCTTCACCTCCACTTCTGGGAACTGGCATTCGAGCAATTAAAGCAGAAGGGCGTGTTGCGTCTGGAGACGGATGGCAAGAACAAAGGCTGTTGGGTGATGAAGCGCAGCTCGGCTTCGGGAGGCGAAAACACAGAAGAAGACGACAAGGTGATCGTGCGCTCGAATGGAACCGTCACTTATGTTGGCAAGGACATCGCGTATCACCTCTGGAAATTCGGATTGCTCGGTCGAGATTTTGGATATCGACGCTTCTATCGGTATCCCGATGGACAGGAGTGTTGGATGTCATCCGAGAGTGGCGAGAAAGATCATCCCCACTTCGGTGGCGTGAGCGAAATTTATAACGTGATCGACTCGCGCCAATCGGATCCGCAGAACAATGTCATCGAAGCTCTGCGGGCTTTGGGTTATGCAGACCAGGCAGCGCACTATACGCATTTCTCCTATGAGATGGTGGCTCTCACTCCGCGTTGCGCGATCGAGCTTGGGTACGACGTTTCGGAAGAGGATCGCAAGCGAGCTTACATCGAAGTCTCAGGTCGCAAGGGCTTCGGGGTTAAAGCTGACGATCTGCTGGATGCGCTGATCGCGTCGGCGCAGAAGGAAGTGGACGCCCGGCATCCCGAACGCGGCGAACACGAGCGTAAGCAGATTGCAACGCAGATCTCGGTCGGTGCACTGCGCTACTTCATGCTTAAGTTCACGAAGGGTGCGTTGATTGCCTTCGACTTTAAAGACGCACTCAGCTTTGAAGGCGAGACGGGACCATATGTTCAGTATGCGATCGTTCGCGTGTCAAGTATCTTTCGGAAAGCCGGAACTTCTGCGGAAGAGAGCTTGCAGAGGTTCAATCCTGCCTGGGGAGCGATGCTCGAGGCAGAAGACGATATCTGGGAGCTATGGCTCACAGCGGGCAAATTCTCCTTGATGGTGGATCAATGTATCTCAACCACCGAGCCGGCCTATCTGGCGAAGTACGCATTTCAACTCGGCCAGCTGTTCAACAACTTCTACCACCGGCATCACATACTCACGGAAGAAGACGTAGCTCGCAAGTCCCTCCTCCTGGCAACAGCTGCCGTGGTTCGACGTGAGCTGGTGAGGACACTCTCTATTTTGGGAATCGAGGCGCCAGACGTGATGTGAGCTGCCGGCGAACTCGCAGACGCAGTCTGCCTTGTAGAGAGACGCAGCATGCAGCGTCTCTATCATGAGCACTGCAGCACCCAAATAGTTCGACCGAAACTTTCCGTGATTCATGGGTTCTGACCTGGAAGTTAGGGTAGACTCTTCGCCCACGGGAGTTCCTCTATGCGCAAATTTGGCGCCGCTCTGCTTGTCTCAGTTTTTGTTTTTTCGAATCAGGGCAATGCAAGAGAGCCAAAACTCTCGGCTCTGTTGCTTCAGGCACGCTACGTAGCCTTGGGCTTTGAGACGGCTGGCGGATTTCTCGGTGAATGGGAAACTCACGCGTTTGTTTCGGCGAACATCCTGCCGGAAGATCGTCAGGCTCTTGCCAATCTAAGTGGTGCCCTCAGGAAGTGGAATCGATACGCGATCACCATTGATCCGCGACAAGCCGAGCTTCTGATTGCGGTGCGCGCAGGGCGTCTTGCTTCAGCCAACGGGGGAATTCACGTTGAGACCGGGTCCATTGATCCAACCGGAAGAACACGCCGAATGCCAGGTGTCGGAATTGGTCCGGCTATTGGTGCTGAAGCAGGTCCTCCCAGCGACTACTTGGCTGTTTATGCAGCGCATGAAGGGGAGGAAGGACCAAGGATCTGGCGCAAAACTGAAGATGACGGTCTCGGCGGCAAGGATCCACCACTCCTTGAGAATTTCAAGAGCGATGTAGAGGCCGCGGCCAAGCAGTCAAAGAAGCCGTAGGCGCCTTGTGAAGTCCATCCTGCCGTAGAGACGCCAGCCGCAGCGGGCGTCTCTAGCATGGACGCTTACGCAGCGAAGCCGCGCACGAACTCAATCAAACTTCTTACGGCGATTCCTGATGGCCCCTTGGCAATGAAGGGTTTTGCCTCATCCACCCAGGCAGTGCCTGCGATGTCGAGATGAATCCAGGGTTTGTCTTCGACAAACTCCTTCAGGAACATCGCGGCGGTTACAGCTCCGCCGTAGCGGCCTCCGCTGTTCACGATATCGGCGATGCTGGACTTGATCATGTCGCGATACTCATCGTCGAGGGGCAGACGCCACATTTTTTCCCCGGCTTGATGACGTGCCTTCTCAAAGCGCTCATACATAACGTCATCATTCGCAAAGATGCCGGCATTCACCATCGCCAGCGCGACCACGCAGGCGCCAGTGAGCGTGGCCGCATCCACAAGATGCGTGCATCCCAATTTGGTACGAGCATACGTCAGACCGTCGGCAAGGACCAACCGTCCCTCAGCGTCCGTGTTAATGATCTCAATCGACTTGCCTGACATTGCAATCTGCACATCGCCTGGTTTCTGAGCTTTACCTGACGGCATGTTCTCCGAGGCGCAGATCACTGCATTCACCTTCACCTTTGGCTTCAGCTGAGCGATGGCTCGCATGGCCCCGAGCATCGTGGCACCGCCCGCCATGTCATATTTCATCTTTTCCATGCCGTCCGCCGGTTTGATCGAGATTCCGCCGGTGTCGAAGGTGATTGCCTTGCCCACCAGTCCCAAAACGGGCTCAGCTGGGGCGCTTGAGGGCGCATATTTCAGCACGATGAGCGCCGGCGGCTCGTCGGAACCTTGGGCAACGCCCCAGAAAGCGCCCATTTTCAGAGCCCTGATCTCATCGGGACCGAGCACCTCGCACTGCAAACCAGTTTCGGCTGCCATCCTCCGCGCACGATCCGCAAGCATCATCGGTGTGAGACGGTTACTAGGTTCGTTCACCAGTTCGCGAGTGAAGTTCTGGGATTCCCCGATGATGCGTCCTTCTTCCAGCGCAGCGCGCAGGAGCTTTTCGTCGCTGCCTGATGGGGCCACAACCGTGAGTGATTCAAGCCGCTGATCCTTGCGATCGCTCTTATAGATGTCCGGATCGAAGTCGCCGATGAGTGTGCCGATGACTGAGGCGCGTACGGCATTGTCGGCATGAAAGTGCACCGGCCCAGGAAGCGCGATCGCAACATTGCGAATGTTTCGCGACTTCAGGTGGCGGGCTGCGGCTCCCGCGATCTTGCGGAGATCGTTCGGGCTGAATTTCTTCTCCTTGCCGCCGCCAACAAGCAACACTCGTTTCGCTTTGATACCGGAAGGACGATACAGCATCGCCAACTCGAGAGCTTTACCGGTCAGCTCGCCGGATGCGATGAGCTCTTGTGCTGCCTCCTGAAAGGGTTTTTCCGGGCTGAGTACGGCGGCTTGAGATTTATCCTTCTCACCTTTGTCAACGACCGGAATCACCAGACAATCGGTTTGAACATCGGCAGCGTTCTTGATGGCCAGATCAAATTTCATTATTTCGTTTTTCTCCAGAGCTAATCTCAAAATGTGTGGAGATTCCGGTACAAGACGCAGCATGCTGCGTCTCTACACCGTCAAGCGCGACGGCTGCGCGCGATCGCTTCGCGTGCTTCTTTATCGGCTGTCCGGCGCCGCTCAGTTTCGCGTTTGTCCCATTCCTGTTTCCCGCGGGCGAGGGCCAGTTCGATCTTGGCTTTGCCGTTGCGAAAGTAAACGCGGGTTGGGATGAGAGTGAGCCCCTTTTGCTGCGTCTTGCCGATAAGTTTGCGAATTTCCTCGCGATGAAGCAGCAGCTTGCGGGTGCGGAGCGGCTCGTGATTAAAGATGTTCCCGTGCTCATATGGTCCAATATGCGCATTCAGGAGCCACGCTTCTCCGTCCTTCACCAATCCGTAAGCGTCTTTGAGCTGAACCTGGCCCGAGCGAATCGATTTAACCTCTGTCCCACGCAGAAGGAGTCCGGCTTCGAATTTCTCCAGCAGAAAGTATTTGTGTGAGGCGGCCCGATTGACCGCGGCATTGCGCTCGCCCGATGCTACCGGGTCCCGCTTTACGTTCTTTGACTTTTCGGGTTTGGTCTGCACAGCGGAGCGAGCCATGAAAGTAATTCCGAGAGAAGGACAATCTCAAATCGTAACATGCAAGAATTGCTGCAAGCCCGAGGTAGGTCTTCGTTCCAATGCTATAATCGGCAATTCCGCGGGTCTCAAGTGGCCTAGCCACAGTGACTTGCGAGGTCCGGAGGCAAGGGCTCCCGCTTTGCGCGCCGCCTGCGGTCTGGTATTTTTAGATTCCCCTTTCAGCTGCCGCTCACGACAGGACCGGTTTTGGACGAATGGTCCAAAAACTTTGCTCGAAGGAGTAGGTTTGAGAATCCGCACCCGAAGCGCTCTCTTGCTGCTGGCATGTGCCCTGGGAGTTTCAACAAGCGTCGCCGAATCAGCCAAGTCTCTTTACCATCACGGCCAGGACGCCGAGGCGAGGCAGGACTACGTCGCTGCCTACGAAGCCTACAAAGCGGCTTATGAACAGAAGCCGACGGACTTACGCTATCGTTCGGCCTTTGAACGCCTAAAGTTCCAGGCAGCGGCTGTTCATGTAAAGCGCGGTCAGCAGTTGCGCCAGAGTGGCGATCTTCAGAAAGCTCTTCAGGAATTCCAGACAGCAACGCAGATCGACGCCTCCAGCTTCATTGCCCAGCAGGAGATCACCCGCACTCAGGCCCAGATCAATGCCGCAGCTGGAGCGGGAAACACAACTCAGCAAGAACCAAAGCGCGAGGATATCCTCCGCCAACGCATCGAGCAGGCACAGGGACCAGTTCAACTGGCCCCAATTAACGACCTCTCGATCAACATGCACATCTCCGGCGACAGCAAGACGATTTATCAGACGATCGGCAAGCTGGCCGGCATCAACATTCTCTTCGATCCAGATTACGTGGCGAGGCAACTTCCTCCGCTGGAATTGAACGGTGTCACTCTGCAGGAAGCGCTAAGCATCGTCTCCATCCAGTCGGGGACCTTCTGGCGGCCAGTGACGCCGAATACGATTTTTGTTGCTCCGAATACACAAACAAAGCGCAAGGATCTGGATCAGAGCGTCGTCAAAACTTTCTATTTAACGAACGCTGCCAGCCAAACAGAATTTCAGGACATCGCGAATACGCTGCGCACAATTTTGGACATCACGCGAGTGCAGCCGATCGCGGCCGAAAACGCCATTGTAGTGCGTTCCTCGCCGGACAGAGTTGCTCTCGCGGAGAAGATTGTCAGCGATCTGGATAAGTCGCGCGCAGAAGTCGTCGTTGACGTGGCTATTCTCCAAGTCTCAAAAGAGAGAATTCGCAACCTCGGATTTACTCCTTCTTTGGCGAATGGACCCATCGGAGTTCAGCTTATTCCGCCCGGGCAGACTACTACCACGAACCCGAACAACACCAATGGACAATCAACCACTACCACTAACAACGGCCTGACTCTCAATACCTTCAAGAATTTGAACGCCACGGATTTTGCGGTAAGTGTCCCGCAAGCTCAACTCAATGCTTTATTGAACGATTCCGATACCAAACTCCTGCAGAACCCGGAGATCCGAGCATCGGATGGCCAGAAAGCATCGCTAAAGATCGGCTCGCGCATTCCCATCGCTACTGGATCATTTCAGCCGGGCATCGGCGGTGTTGGTATCAATCCGCTGGTGAACACGCAATTCCAGTATCTCGACGTCGGCGTGAATATCGATGTTCAACCAACTGTGCACTTGAATGGTGATGTCACTTTGAAAGTGACGATGGACATATCGTCCCAAACCAATACCGTCTCAATCGGAGGAATTGACCAGCCGGTGATCAGCCAGCGCAAGATTGATCATCAGATTCGTTTACGCGAAGGCGAAGTGAATCTGATGGGCGGTATTTTCGAGGATCAAGATCAAAAAAGCTTCACCGGCATTCCCGGATTGGGCCAAATTCCTATACTGAAGTATATCTTCGGCAGTGAAAAGATCGATCATACGAAGAATGAAGTTGTATTCATAATGATTCCGCACCTGGTGCGGGACCAGGATGTCAGCGACTTGAACCTGCGCCCGATTGATGTCGGGACCGACAGCGGAATTGAACTACGCCTCGCACCGAACCGGCCCGGCCGGGGTGGGCAAGGCGAGTCGCCCCAACCGCAAAGTCAGCTGCAACCGCCAAGGACCGCGACTCCGGCGAGTAGCGCTGCGGCCACGCCTGCTTCTACGGTCGGTGGAGTCCAGGCTCCCCCGCCACAGACTGTGAATCCAGCGGCAACAGCTTCGGTGCAACCGTCGAGCTCTCAGGCTCTCCCACAAGTCGCCAGCACGCCCTCGACCCAGGCTCTATTTCGTTTCGATCCTCCATCGATCACTACGACGAACGGCGGGACCTTCACTGTGGGGGTGACCATGAACGGTGGCACCGACGTGGCTTCCGTTCCGCTCCAGATCACCTATGATCCCAAGCATCTTTCGGTAGTGAAAATCGACAATGGCGACTTCCTCACCAAAGACGGACAGCCAGTCGCGCTTGTCAATCGGGATGATGTCAACACAGGAACTCTGGTTGCTTCGGCTTCGCGTCCGCCAGGTTCAGGCGGGGTCAGTGGGCAGGGCACCGTCTTTATGGTAACGCTTCAGGCGAAGCAACCTGGCGACACCGTGCTTAGCATCACTCGTCCTGGGGCAAGAAACAGCCAACAGCAGCCGATACAAGTGCTGGGTTCGCAGATGACAGTGAAGGTTCAGTAGGGTTGACGTCATGCATCGAGCTTTCAGGCGACGCGTCTTGGGAAGCACTCCTGGGGGAAGCACTCGCGGCCTCACGCTGATCGAACTTATCATCGCGATATCGATCATCGGCCTGCTTGCAGGTGCTGCGGTGCCTATCGTTCGCGTGCGCGTGAAGCGCGACAAAGAAATCGAGTTGCGACGCGATCTTTGGGAGATGCGGGACGCGATTGATCGTTACAAAGACGCCGCCGACCGTGGAGCCTTCCAAACTAAAGTCGATAGCCTGAATTATCCACCCGATCTGCAGACTCTCGTGGACGGCGTAGATGTGCAAGGCAAGAAGCTGCGCTTCCTGCGCCGTATTCCAGTAGATCCCACCACGGGAAATACCGAATGGGGAATGCGTTCTAACCAGGACGATCCTGATTCCACATCCTGGGGCGGACAAAACGTCTTCGACGTGTATACCAAGAGCGAAGGAACAGCATTGGACGGGACCAAGTACAACACATGGTAAGGCGGGCTAAGTCGGCACTTACACGCAAGCTATGCGGCTTCACTTTGATCGAGCTGATGGTCGTTATCTCGATCATCCTGATTCTAGTTGCCATCGCTGTTCCCATGTACGAGCAGTCGGTCATCCGCGCGAAGGAAGCTGTTTTGAGGCAGGATCTTAAGACGATGCGCGATCAGATCGACAACTTCACGATGGATAAAGAAAAGGCCCCGCAAGCACTGCAGGACCTGGTGGATGCCGGATATCTGCGAAAGATTCCCAAAGATCCTTTTACTGGCTCAAGCGATACGTGGCAGGTTGAAAACTCAGACACACTGATCAGCCTCGATCAGACCGAACCGGGCATCTCTGACGTCCACAGCGGATCGAACCTCGTAGGGAGCGACGGAACGGCTTATAGCAGCTGGTGATGCTTCGCTCCACCCCACGCTTGATTCTGTCGTTCTTCATATCCACTGCTCTTATTGGTTGTTGCCAACTGTCACCCACGAGAGCAAAAGAGGATGTGCTGCGACAGGATCTCAAGACGTTACGCGACGAGATCGACAACTACACGCGAGACAAGGAGAAGCGCCCGACCTCGCTTCAAGACCTCGTGGATTCCGGATACCTGCGAAAAATTCCCAAAGATCCGTTCACTGGCTCCGCCGATACGTGGCGGATAGAAGACGCAGACAGGCCAATCAGCCTCGACGAGACCGAACCGGGCATTTCCAATGTCCATAGCGGCTCGAACCGCGTCGGAACTGACGGAACGCGGTATAGCACTTGGTGAGTTACCGATCCGAGGATCCGCGGGGCGAGCAAACAATAACGCGACTTCCTTTGACGCGCAGGGTTTAGCTCTGGTGAAGCCTCATCATGGCCGGCGATCACTCCTCCTTCCGCTTGCTTTTCAGGGAATACCTCTCTGCGGCCCTCGTTTGCCTGATTCTGGTCACTCTGTTGTCGCTAAGTTTCGCGCAGAATGGCTCCGATAGCACGGACTCATCGGCATCGGCCAACTCTAAGCCTTCCCGACCTACCTTTTCGGCGACTGTGAAAGTGGTCAATCTTCTTGCCACTGTGCGTAATAAACATGGCCAAATTATTAACAGCCTTTCAAAGGACGATCTTTCGCTCGAAGAAGACGGACGTCCTCAGACAATCAAGTACTTCACTCGCGAGACTGATCTGCCGCTCAAGTTGGGATTGCTGGTCGATACGAGCATGAGTGTGATGGCGGCGCTGCCCGATGAACGCAGCGCCAGCGGGACATTTCTCAATCAGGTGGTGCGTGACGACAAAGATTCGGCGTTCGTGATTCACTTCGACCGCGAAGTCGAACTCCTTCAGGACCTCACGTCGTCCAAAGAGAAATTGGCTTCCGCCATGGAGCAGATTGAACCCACCCAGCGCACTGATGACTCGAATTCAGGCGGATCGCGAAGTGGATACCCGGGCAGTGGATCTCCAGGCGGCAGAGGTGGTCATCATCATTTCGGTGGCGGGGGCACGCTACTCTACGACGCCGTCTATCTTGCCTCCGATGAACTGATGCGGAAGCAAAAAGGACGCAAGGCGCTCATCCTGCTCACCGACGGCGAAGATCGTGGCAGTAAGACCTCACTCAATTCCGCAATCGAATCCGCGGAACGCGCCGACACCATCGTTTACTGCATCTACTTCAAGGGAGAAGAGCCCGGCAACTTCGGTGGCTTTGGCGGCGGCCGGCACGGCGGATGGAGTCGTGGGGGAATGGGTCGACCGGGTGGTGGCCCGGGCCGCTATCCGGAGGAATCGCACGAAGATGGCAAGAAGGTCCTGGAGCGTATAGCGAAAGAGACCGGCGGGCGCATCTTCGAGATTTCCAAGAAGCAGCCGATCGATCAGATCTATTCCCTAATTGAGCAAGAGCTACGCAATCAATACAATATCGGGTACACACCTGATCGCGGTACAACATCATCCTCGTACCACAAGATCCATCTGGCTGCGAAAGACAAGAATGACATCGTACAGACGCGAGAAGGATATTACGATTGATCCTGCGGATAATTCGCATCATTCGATGCCTCTGACCCGTGCTTGATAGCCTGAGATCCCGTAGCATGAACTTTCGATTCACGAAAGGGCATAGCCATCGCGAGAAAGATGATCAACGCAAGCAAGTCCGCGCCCAATATGTAGATCGGCCATTGTCCCATGGCGTTTAGCAGGGATGCAGAAGCAGGCTTATTGCGCAGATATAGATAGTTCGTGCCAAAAAAGAAGTCGAAACAAGCCACCAGCACGGCATACAAATTGAGCCTGAAAAACGCCAATCGCCACGAGCGCGGGCTCGGACGAAGCTGGTTGCTACAAATCAGATATAGGACTGCAACGATCGTGCCGCCATGTCGCAGAAAGAAGTTGACCGAGGAGGCGCTTCGCAGTGGCCCGAGCAGATCGGGTGTGAGTACGGCCATGGCGGCTCCCAATCCCCAGTAGTATGCGAGTTCGAAAGGCCGCTGCCGCAAGAACAACAGAGAATAGATGGCGAGCCAAAGGGAGATATCACACAGCTCGAATGGCAACCCCTGTGGAAGTCGCACCCCCAACGCCCTGAATCGATACCAGTACCACCAGAGTCCGTTGAGCGTGAGAAGTGCCGCAAGCGTGAAGCGGGTCCATCTCGCAGCAGCCGCTTTGCGACGACTCATCCAGGACAGTCCTGCCGCGCAAACCGGCACGTTGATGAGAATTAAGAGATGCGTCGGACCGAAGAGGCGAATATACGGTTGCGCAGACATGCTCGAAGACGCAGACGAGTGTAAGGCCGCTGGCAACCCGTGGGCTAGCTATCGGCTCGGCGGGAGCCGCCTTGAATTTCCTCAATGTGAAGGCCGAAGCGAGACAGCATTTCGCGATGTCCGAGCCGCGTAATGTGCAGGGCTCTGCTATCCAGGTCCTGAACAACCCATTTTCGTTTGAGTGCACTTTTCAGGAGAGCTGCGCCGAGTGCCCCGCCGATGTGGGGTTGCCGCTCGCTCCAGTCCAGACAGGCATAAGCAAATCGACGGCGCAGCGTCCGAATCGCGATCAGATCAATGCCGAGCGCCTCGAAGGCCTTCGTTCCTGCGAGTGTGACATCGTAAGCATTTTCGTCTTTCCGGGTCGACAACCATCCAAAAGCCTTGAAGCGGCTGTGAAGCACCACACCCAACCTACCCGCAATATGGTCGTAGCAGGTTCGTGCAGTCAGTAGCCGGCTTGAGGTATTCGGAACAAATTTGTCGTGGGATCCGGCGGCAACCACATTCAGCACTTCCAAAGCGCTGGCGACGTTGGGCCCTTCCAAGTTGTAGTAACGGTGCTTGCCCTGCGTAAAGACTTTGACCAGTCTTTCCGTTTTGAGACGATGCAGGTGCACGCTCGCAGTGGATGGACTCACTCCGGCCACGACGGCAAGCTCAGTGCTGCTCCGGGCACGGCCATCGAGCAGGCAATAAAGCATCCGCACTCTTGCCGGTTCGCCAATCGCTGCCGCGATTTTCGAGATTGCCCGATCCGGCTGGAGCTTTACATCTATAGTTTGATGATTAGCGAAGTGTTCCTGCATGGGCACCATCATACTGCACAGGATGGATCAGCCAAAGATGCGGATGAATCGCCGCAAGGCGATTCGCACGATTGCGACTATGGGCGCAGCTCTAACCCTTGGCCGCGATGCTCTACCCATCCAACCCACTACCAGGAAAACATCGATGACAATCACTTGTTTCATCCGATATCAGATCGATCCGTTCCAGCGAGACACATTCAAGAAATATGCCGAGAATTGGGGACGCATCATTCCGCGTTGCGGCGGGCATCTGCTTGGGTATTTCCTTCCCGATGAGGGAACGAACGATGTTGCGTGGGGATTGATTGCCTTCGACAGTCTGGGATCGTATGAACGATACCGGGCCAGGCTAAAAAAAGATCCGGAGAGCCGCGAGAATTTTGCGATGGCACAAACGAAACGCCTCATCCTACGCGAGGAGCGGACATTTCTTGAGGTGGTTGATGGCACCTTTGGCTTGCCCGCCAGACAATGAAGATTGGCCCCTGGGCGACGTCGGTTGGCGAGCTACTACTTTTGTCGTGCTTCAGTCTCAGCCACCCAACCGCGCCGCAACTTTTCTGACGGAATACTCGAAAGATAGGGCTTAATGTCGAGAATCGGAGTTCCGTCGAGCATATCGACCCCATGGACATGGAGTTCTGCTCCGTTGCGCCGGCGAAGCTCAACAACAGTGAGCCCAATTGGATTCGGACGCCGCGGAGATCGGGTAGCGAACACGCCATGTGGACGGTCATCGAAAGGCGGAGCAGCGAACAGCTCAAAGTCGGTGGAGCGATCGAATTCCCAGAGCACGAAGAGATGCGAGAAGCCTTCGATGTCGTTCAGACCCGGCTCAAACTCCGGCAGGATCTTAAGCACGCCGTCAGCGTCATGCTTAGCTCCAGGACCTTTGGGTACCTCACTTGTCTTTTTGTAAGGACTAAGCACGAATCCGATCGGCCGCGGCGTGAACATAGTAGGAGGTGCTCCATTCCCATTATAGAAAAATCTTTGTTTCAGGCACTGCCGCGCCCCGTCTGCACCCCGGCAAGCTCAACACCGGCGTTTTCCGGGGCCCGCCTCGTGCGGTGTCGGTGGCAACAGCTCCTGCCAAGCAGGGGCTCTCCTTTTTGATCCTAGCGGCGATTGATTGGCCGTTCCAACTGTCCTTCCCAAAACGATACGTAAAGAATTCTTAACAATATAGTGAAGGCGATCGTCGGATGCAGCACTTAATCCCGTTCCAGAAGATCAGTCATTGAAAACTAATCTGCTGGTCATTATTTTGAAAGATACGCCTGCTAATCCAGTGAGTACGGGTGCGCATTGGCCGGATTCGAGTCATCTCGAACGGCAGGGTGCTGGCGAAATCCCATATCTGGAGCGTGTCAATGTCGCATGTCAGATCTCTTGGCCTTTTGGGGGTGCTTGCCGTAGCAACCGCAACCGGCAGCCTGAACGCCAGTGCGCAAGAAATCATACGAGTTTTCGTGATCGCTATGGAGAACCATAACTGGATCTGCAGACACCAACAGCTACGAACCGCCAGCGCAGGGATCGACAAAGGCTCCTGCGCTTTATTATTTTTAAGGAGTCATCGTACCTGCATGGTTACTCTCGAGCGAATCACGTTGCAGAACGTCTCTGCCTTCAAAGCTGTTCGTCTGCGCGCACTGCAGGACACTCCCAGTGCTTTTGGCTCGACCTACGCGAGGGAGTCTCAGTTCAGTGACGCCGAGTGGATCAAACGTGCAGGCAATCTGTGTGGAGAACGATCGATTGGTTATATGGCAATGGAGGGAAGGAGCCCATGCGGCTTGGCTCTCTCTCTTCTCCATGAGAGTGACACAAGCCGCGCCCAGCTGATCTCCATGTGGACAGCACCGACCCAGCGCCAAAAGGGTACAGGCCGTTTGCTGGTGAATGAGATCCTGAACTGGTGCCGTGAGCGCGGTGCGAAGACACTGGACTTGATGGTGACGAGCAGCAACGAAAGTGCCATAAGATTCTACGAGCGACTCGGATTCACGCGAACCGGAAGGACAGAACCGTATCCGAACGATCCAGCGCTGATTGAATATGAAATGTCGCGGCCAGTCGGTTAAACGCATTACGGCAGCGAAGTGCATGATCCTTCTGCTGATTTCGTATAGCACCTTGGGACAGGAGAATCCCGTCTTTCGAAGTGAGTCGCAGATTGTCATCATCCCGGCGCTTGTGAGAGATGCAAAGGGACAGGCAGTTTATGGTTTGCTGGCGAAAGATTTCGTGGTCGAAGACGACGGGGTTGAGCAGGCAGTGCAACTCGATGAGCGTTCCGATATCGAACCAGTATCAATTGTGGTCGCGCTACAGACCGGTCGCCGCGCTAAACGAGAATTCTCCAGGATGGCGCGCCTAGGTTCCATGCTCGATGACATCCTCGCTCAAGAACATACGATTTCAGAAATCAGCATTGTGGAGTTCGACACTCGCGTGCGCACTGTCCGAGGATTTACGCGCGACGAACTTCCGGTCACCGACTACCTGAAAGATCTTTCGCCGGGTGACAACGGCGCCGCGATCCTCGATGCAGTTGATTACTCCGTCAGACTGCTGACGAATCTTTCCAAAGACCATGAGCGCGTGCTGCTGCTTATTAGTGAGACCAGAGATCATGGCAGTCACAAAGCCAAGCTGGAGCAAGTCGTCGAGGAGGTTGGCAGAAGCAATGTGGTCGTGTACGCGCTGCCGTTCTCGCCTTCTGTGTCGCAGGTCTTGGACACCGAGCGCGGATTGAATAAGGACGAGTGGAGGCCGGCTGGGGCTCCCTTCGATATTGGCGCCCCATTGTTGATGACAATGAACGCGACCAGGAAAAATGTGGCAAAGGGATTGGCGTCCATGACCGGCGGCGAATACCAGCTGTTTGCGTCAAGCAAAAGCTTCGAAGATCACATGTTTGACTTCACGAATCGGCTCCACAGCCGATACGTGCTCAGTTTTCAGCCAAAGGAACCTCATGCTGGTCTTCATCGACTTACTGTTCGATTACGCGGACGGAGTGACTTGAGAGTGTTGGCCAGGACGAGTTATTGGGCGCAGAAATGATCGGCGGAGCTACAGGATCCGTGATGTACCATTCCGGCATGAAAAAGATGAGGCTTGCGTTGCTCCTGATCTCGCTATCTTTGGGTGCTTCTCTAGTTGTCTCCCAATCTGGCACAAAGCCTGCAGAATTCGATCACACGACGGTCTACGTACGTGACCTGCAGAAGAGCGCTGATTTTTACGAAACTGTGTTGGGCTTGGAGCGTATAAATGAACCCTTCAAAGATGGACGGCACCTCTGGCTCCGCATTGGCGCGCACGACCAGCTCCACGTCGTTTCAGGGGCAACGGAATCAATCCCTCATGACGTGAATGTGCACTTAGCATTTCGAGTCCCATCGTTCGATACCTTCGTCTCTCATCTCGATCAAATGTCGGTCAAGTACCGGAAAAGTATTCGCGACGCGAGCAAAGGAACTTCGGTCCGCCCCGACGGAGTCCATCAGCTCTACTTCCAGGATCCGGATGGATATTGGATCGAAGTAAACGACGATAAGTTCTAAGACGTGCATCCGGGCGCCTCCCGCCCGGCCGTAGATTTCATTTGTGATTTCGCGATTTTCGAATCACCACATCAAAAAATCGCCAACACCTGGCCGAGTGCGGCCGAATCCACGAAGGCGCAGGAAGCTGCAAGGGTCATCACGGCTTTCACCGTGTGGATGACTCTGCTTCCCGGGTCGGGCCGATTTGCAGAACTAGGGCTTCAACCTGCATTCTTCTGATAAGCATGCCCGAGTTGCCCGACATCGTCGCTTATATCAGCGCGCTGGAACCGCGCGTGATTCATCAGCCACTACAGCGAGTGCGAATCGCGAGCGCGTTTCTGCTGCGAACCGTGCAGCCACCGATCACGAGCGTCGAAGGCCGCGTCGTTCGCGAGTTGAGGCGAATTGGCAAGCGCATTGCATTCGGCTTGGGCGGTGATTTCTGGCTGGTGCTGCATCTGATGATTGCTGGCCGGTTGCATTGGCGACCCGCGGAAGCAAAGCTGTCTGGCCGTCAAAATCTAGCGGCGTTTGATTTTCCGAAGGGATCACTCGTGCTTACGGAGGCGGGCACGCAGCGTCGTGCATCGTTGCACCTTCTGGTTGGCGAAGACAGTTTGCGCGCGATGGATCCAGGAGGAATCGACGTTTTTTCGAGCGATCTCAACTCCTTTTGTGCAACACTCACGTCAGAAAATCGCGCACTTAAGCGAGCCCTGACCGATCCCCGCTTGTTGAGCGGCATCGGCAACGCATACTCCGATGAAATTCTGCATGCAGCGCAACTTTCGCCAATTGCACAGACGCACAATCTGAAGCCACAAGAATGGGAGCGCCTTTTCGCCGCCACCAGGAGCACGCTCGAGCTTTGGACGCGAACGCTGCGGGAAGAAGCGACGCACGGCTTTCCCGAAAAGGTCACGGCGTTTCGCAAGGGAATGGCGGTCCATGGTCGCTATGGCGAGCCGTGTCCGAGATGTGGTGAGAGGGTGTTACGTATCCGCTACGCTGATAACGAGACGAATTACTGCGCGCGATGCCAGACAGGTGGAAAAGTTCTCGCCGATCGCAGCCTGTCTCGCTTGCTAAGAGACGATTGGCCGCGCACGCTCGAGGAACTGGAAGGGCTCAAGCGACGTCAGTGAGCAGCACCGCTCGATTTCGTGTACCGTAATGTTTCGTTTACAGTGTCATCGCAAACAATGACAAAAGCAAAGCCATCGAAGGTTGACCTCGTCGGCGTTGGCTTGAACGCGACCGATATGTTAATTCCAATGGCGGAGCACCCGGTTCCAGGGTCCAAGGTCGAGTTTCGCTCAGCCAGCGTGCTTCCCGGTGGACAGGTCGCAAGCGCCGTTATGGCATGTCAGCAGTGGGGACTGCGTACTCGCTACGTCGGCAAGCTGGGCGACGACGGCGCTGCCCAGCTTCATAGCGACGAATTTGCGCGCGCCGGCGTAGAGGCGCACGTCATTACGGTGCCCGGCTGTGCAAGTCAACAGGCGGTAATCCTTGTGGACAGTCAGGGCGAGCGCACAGTTCTGTGGCGCCGCGATCAGCAGCTCGGCCTTCGTCCCGAAGAACTGGATCGCGAATGGATCGTGAATGCTCGTGCGCTCCACGTGGACGGCTACGATACTGCCGCCGCCACTGTTGCAGCGGGCTGGGCTCGCGCTGTGGGAATTCCCGTCGTCGCTGATCTTGATGATACGTATCCTGGTGTGGAAGGATTGCTCGAAAATATTGACTATGCCATCGTCAGCAGAGACGTTCCAGCGCGGCTGCTCGGGCTGGAGGATCTGGAGAAGTCGCTGCCTATGATGCAGCGTCGATATGGATGTGCATTGACCGCAGCGACGCTCGGAGACGATGGAGTGCTAGCGTGGGATGGCAAGCAGTTCCATTACGCCTCCGCCTATCAGGTGGCCGCCGTGGACACGACCGGAGCCGGAGACACGTTTCACGCCGGGTTCATTTACGGCCTTCTTCAAGGCTGGCCATTGCGGCGAAGGCTCGACTTCGCCTGCGCTGCCGCTGCATTGAACTGCATGGGCGTTGGCGCGAGAGGTGGAATTCAGCCGGTGGAATTGATCGAAAATTTGATGGCGACAGGCGCTCGCTACGAGCCTGTCCTCGATGTCGCGAAGCAGGCTTAGCGTGGTTCCCTTCTAACGTGGTTCCGGCCGCCTCAGCCCGTAGAAGGTTAAAGACATCCATGTCTTCGATCTACGTCTTCGATCTAAACGAGTGGCTAAATCCCGATCAGTCGACGATGACAGCGCCTTAGACCCATTCTGGGTTCTTCAAACTTGTGCCGGCCGAGAGCGGACGGAATGACGTTAAAGCCAGCTCACCTAGCCTTTAGGACGCAATCGCGCGCTGTTGCTGATGAACATCTCGCGTTCTCACATGCTCCGGACGCGCTCCTATGCCGATGGCTCGGGCCGGAATACGTTGAAGTAGCGGCCAGCGGTCCAGCAGTTTCATAATGGAAGGAACTTGCAGAGGCTTATCAGCGGCTAAAACCCTGCTGATGATTCGGTTCTGCGCAAAAATCTGCGCTGCTTGCGTGACTATTGTAGGAAACTCGCGCCTCCGCTGAACTTGCTGAAGCGAATGTGTTATCGCCTTCCGCGTGAGCAGGGCAGGTGCGAGCACGTTTGCAGCTGCCACCGCGTCCTGCACTGCGAGGTTAATGCCAACGCCGCCGATCGGAGACATCGCATGAGCCGCGTCGCCAATACAAATGAGTCCCGGTTTGTACCATCTCTCCAGGCGATCGACTTTCACGGTGAGCAGCTTTACATCGTCCCAGTCTCTCAATTCTCCTACTCTATTTCCTAAATAGGGAACGAGCCGACTGATCTCCTCACGAAGGTTTTCGATTCCTCGAGCCTTCAGGGCTTCCGCGGTTCCCTTTGGTATTACGAAAGCACATTGCCAGTATTCACCGCGGTTGATCATGACCATGATTCTTCCTCGATCAACCCGGCCAAGCGCCTGTGCAGCGTCGTTTTCCCGGCGTGAAAGGCGGATCCACAGCACGTCCATTGGCGCACCTTTGTCGCGCACCGTGAGCCCGGCCTTCTCGCGGACGATTGAATGCCGGCCATCGGTAGCGATGACCAGATCGGAATGAACGGTGAGCTCGCCGCCCGTGGTTTTGACGCGCACACCCTTCACCACGCCGTCCTGCTGGAGCAAGTCCATACATTCAGCCTGCATGCGCAGCTGAAACTCCGGGTAAACTCGCCCGCGTTCCGCGAGGAAGTTGAGGAAGTCCCACTGCGGCATGAGCGCGATGAACTTTGCGTGCGTGGGCAGGTGGGTGAAGTCGCCAACCCAAAGCTTCGTGTCCCGGATTTGCACGGCTACACGCGAGAGCTCCTGATGAGGTTGCTGGAGAAACTCTTTAAGGATGCCCAGTTCATACATCAGCTCGAGAGTGGAGGGATGCACTGTATCGCCGCGAAAATCGCGAAGAAAGTCGGCGTGCTTCTCGAGTAGAAGAACGTCAACCCCGGCCCGAGCCAGCAGAAACCCTGTCATCATTCCGGCTGGTCCGCCGCCTACGATGCAGCAACGTACATTCATCTCTTGCACGGAAGCTCCTCGTGATTCGTAGGACTCAATCTTAAGATACGTTTTAGACTCGGTAGGAGCGCAAGATGCAACATACGAACCGCAACAGCTTCGAAATGCGAAGATAGGTTGTGCAGAACCTCCTTTCACCCGCATTTAGCTTGTCTGCTGCCGCATCCTGGGGCGCGGCTGATTTCAGTGGCGGCCTTGCTACTAAGCGATCGAGTGTGTTTGGGGTAGTGGCGATCGCGCATGGTATTGGCCTCATCTTCATGCTCCTCCTTGCAGTTCTCGCAGGTGAGCACTTGTCGTCGAAGATCTCCTTGCTATGGGGGATTGCAGCGGGTTCGGTTGGCGGCGCAGGGCTTGCTTGTCTTTACAAGGCACTAGCTGTCGGCAAGATGGGATTGACCGCGCCACTTTCGGCCGTGATCTCGGCGCTCGTTCCGATCATTTTCAGTTTCATTACTGCCGGATTTCCGCGTGGACTGCAGTTATTCGGATTCTTGTTGGCGATTGTCAGCATTTGGCTGATTGCGACGCAAAGCGGCTCAGCTGGCGAATCCGCAGGACTCGGCCTCGCAGTCGCCGCAGGATTTGGACTGGGCGGGTTTTTGTTGTTCATTAAGTTTGCGGGAACTCAGTCTGTATTCTGGCCGCTGGTCGCGGCGCGTGCTGCGTCATTCGTCTTGATGATTTCCATTTTGCTTCAGCAGCATTTGTTTGCCGCCAATCAAGAGCGATCCAGCACAGACCCGGTCTCCTGGACGCCGGCACCCGGAGTGTTCCGCTACATCTTTCTTGCCGGAATTCTGGATTCGGCCGCCAATGCGCTCTACGTTGCCGCCACCCAGCGCGGGCGACTCGACGTCGCTGCGGTACTGTCCGCACTTTATCCGGCTAGCACTATCATTTTGGCGCGCGTGCTACTGAAGGAACGCTGGTCACGGTTACAGAGCTTAGGAATGGTCGCGGCACTGGCCGCGGTGCCGCTGGTAGCCCGCTAAACTGAATGGGCTCTGCACAGCTGATGATAGAGACGCAGCATGCTGCGTCTCTAACGAGGAGCGTCGACTTACACTGGCACAATGGAACTGCGCGGATCAATCTCCATCTTGTCGCTGTACGACGTTTGCGAAGAGATTCGACTGAAGGAGTTGCCCCCATTTATCCAGGGCAAAGTCGTGACGCCGAGCTTTAAACACACCGCTCCGGAGTATGTCCGATTCGAGCGGCCGCCGGTAATTGAAACCATCGATCAAGTCGTGATTCAGAGCGGCGAGCGTTTTGATGCGACTCTGCGCTATTACGATTACGGCGTCATCAGCCTGCTGTTGCGTTTTCCATTCTGCTGCGAATGGGACGGACTGCGTGAATTGGCTGCGCGCTGGGTTTCCAGCACTACATTTGACGAGCTCTCGCGGCGGATCGTTCGAGAGAGAGTCGCGGCGATTCGTCCAACCCTGGTGCGTCCCTATGAAAATTGGCTGGACGAGGACTATTGCATTTTTCACATCCTCAGCGGTCCTGGAATGGAACCAGCGGCCAAAGTACTCGCCAGACACAGCGCGGACATCGCTCAGATCGTCCGTGGAGAACCCTTCGCGCTCTCCGACAGCGAACGCGCTGAGGTGATGCAGGGAAGCGTGTCCTATTATCCAAACGACTTGATCGTGATCGGCTGGAATGCAGCGTTCGTGCTTGATACTCAGCAGGGCGCAGAAGCAACGGCTCTCATACTCGAATATGCAAACTCGCAGCTTCTGCAGTTCCGCCACTACGACGAGCTGCTCACACGTGAGTTGCGCGAGGTTTATCGTTTTATCGAACGTCGCGCTGGTGTGCTGGCCGGTTGGAGAATGCGTCCGGCGGCGACGCGCCTGCGCACCATCGTCTTGGAAGTCACGGAGCTGACGGAGCGCACAACTGCCGCGCTTAAGTTCGTAGGCGACATGTTTATAGCGCGGCTATACAAACTGTGCGTCGCAAGGATCGGTGTGAACGACTTTCAGGCCCTGGTCGCCGAGAAGCTCAAAACCGCCGAGGATCTCTACACTGTGATGATTGATCAGTTCCAGCAGGCGCGCGGATTCGTGTTGGAGCTGATGGTCGTGATCATTCTGATCATAGAGTTGGCATTCGTCTTTCGCGGCAAGTAAGGAACACGATGACTCGACAGCGGCAGAGCCTAATAGATCGGCCATCCATAGCTCACCGCGAGCTGCTGTAAATTCGACATATCGATCGACTCCTGCTGTCCGACGGTGTCGCCGAAGGTTTGTCCGGATCCGTTCGGACAGGCGAGAGGCACATAGGTCGCTGGTGCCGGAAGAGCAGGGACATCGAGCTGTGGACCCCCAAAGTCCAGAGCGTGTTTTAAATTAATGATCTATCCGATGCATCGTGCGTCGTCAGCGTAGGAGGTTTCCAACGCCATTCAAGCAGCTTCAGGATCGATGTGTGATCGTAGAGGTTATGCAGCACGCGGGGGCTGCCCGCGCTGCCGCGTGCGCTGGACGGAACGAACTTCAAAATCCACTCACCCGCGGAACTCGCACATGCCATGCAGAAGATCGCCGCGCAAGTAACGCACGAGGGAAAACAGACAGGAGTGGGAGGGCAGTAGAACTGCCAAAGAGGCGCCAACACAGGCATTTTCCTTCCACTTGGTCCACTTCGTCTTGGCTCAATCCACTTTAAGCCCGAGATGTCGGTTTGGGTCGAATAAGGACTCTCCGTCGGCATCGTGGACGACACTCTCACCGCATCTCGTCCCAACGGAAACCGAGGCCGCTCTCCCCTTTCACGTTCTGGAGAATCGTTCCGGCCGCTCGCGCGTCTAAGACGGCGGAGGAAATTCCAGGTTGACAAAACGGTGGCTGCTATTTGTGACGCTGTTGCTCGTGCTTCCCCTGCATGCCCAAGACAAGAAGCCCTCGAATCTTCGCGACTTACTGCTGGCCGAGCTGCGCTCGACGCATACAACCGCGGAGTGGTTCGTCCCAGCAAACACTGCGGTCAAAGGGCTGACCGCCGAGCAGGCGAGTTGGACCGACGGGAAAGGGAACCACTCGGTCGGCCAGCTTACCTATCACCTGGTGTTTTGGAACAAGCAGAACTTCGCACGGCTCAAGGGTGAGAAACCAGAAAATTTCAGCGGCAACAACGACGAGACCTTTAACAAGTTCGATACGAAAACCTGGAATGACACAGTGCAGCAGCTCGATCAGGTTCTGACCGAGCTCGAGAAGTGGGTGGAAACCGCAGACGAAGCAAAACTGAAAAACGTGGCGCAAACGTTTACGCACATCAGCACCCACAACGCCTACCACATCGGCCAGATCATCTATGTCCGCAAAGAGCAAGGATCATGGGATCCGAAGAATGGCGTGAACTGATGCCGAAAACGACAGGAAAACAACCAGATAGCGATCTTCTAGGCTGCAAGGGGTAGTAGGCTGCTGACTGCGTCTCGCACTCGTTCGCCAAGATCCGCCGTCAGTGACCACGGGCTCGGCTGGCGGACCAGGTGCAGCTTCCCTCGGAGCTCTATAACTTCGTAATTCGTGCGACCGTCTTCGCTACGCCTGAATCGCAGGGAGACAGTCGCCTTTCCTATCCTCATGTTCTGCACGGTGAATTCCGGCAGCCACTCCGGCAGATGGGGATCGAGAAGCAGAACATTCAGCGGAGCATAGGGAAAGATTCCGAGCAGCGCCTGCATTACCGTGAATGGAGCTGATGCCGACCAGGCTTGCGGCCAGTTCGCTCTCGGATACATTCCCGGAAAGGGATGCTCGCCATCGCGCTGATGTCCGGCAAAGACCTCGGGCAGCCGGTGGTACTTGAAGATTTCGGCAGTCTCGAACATCGCCCGCGCAAGCGTCTGCATTTTGTTGTGCAAGCCATAGCGCGCGAAAGCAAGCACAAAGACGGCGTTCTCAACCGGCCAAACCGATCCGCGATGATAGGAGAATGGATTGAATGCAGGATGCTCCGCCGACAGTGTGCGTATGCCCCAACCAGAAAACATGTCAGGCCGCATGAGCCGCTCGGCAAGCCCCGTCGCCAGACGCTGATCAACAATTCCCGAGGCGAGACAATGCCCGGGATCTGAAGCAATCGATCGCACTAAGCGCTTCTTCGCATCGATGGCCATTCCGAGATATCCGACATTTTCCATCCAGAAGAAGTCATTGAAGCGTTCCTTTAATTCTCCTGCCTCACGAAACAACCGGCGGGCCGTTTCGGGATCCCCGAGCCACCAGAGAACTTCGGATAGATGCATCTTCGATGCGTAGACAAATGCCTGCATCTCGCACGTCCCCAGGGGATGTTTCGCCTGTGATCCGTCAGCATTCACGATGGCATCGTCTGAGTCTTTCCATCCCTGGTTGCGTTCTCCCTGGTTGGAGCGTTTGCGGTAGCGGTAAAAGCCGCTTTCGTCGCGCAGGTACTTATCTGCCCAGTCGAGTCCTTCAAGCGCCGGCTTGACGTACCGCCGGACCAACTGTTTGTTGCCAGTCCAATGCCAGACTGCGGAGACGACGACCGGGTAGTAAATGGATGCGGTGACGCCTCCGTAATAGCGGGCGTGCGGATTGTAGTTAAGCACCGCGCGCGGATCGGTGTGCAGCTCATGGACGAAGCGTCCAGGCTGCTCGTCTCGCCAATCGTCAATCTTCTGTCCCTGCGTTTTTGGCAGTTCCGAAAGGGAACCGCGCATCATGGCCGTGCTCAATAGGGCTGCCTGCCATCCTGAAGCCAGGCAGTCGCGCCCGAACAGTCCAACATAGGCCGGGAGTCCGCCTGCAGGAATCCAGGCCCTTCCTTCCTCGTCGCGAGAGTCGAGATCGACTAGACGCAGGGCAAACAGGTCCTTCTGAGACCGTGCCAGCGTGCTGAGTACGAGGGCAGGAAAGGTTGGCGACCCGGGCGAAGTGAGTTGCGTGGCATCGGCAGGGAAGGCGTCTTCCTTTTCTGTAGTTGTTACGGGTGAAGACCAGGGGCTTCCGTCTACCGGGCTCCATTCATCGCCTTCCATCAGTGCGGTGGCATGAACTGAGCATCGCCAGCTCTGGCGAGGTGCAAGCCTGATACCCAGGGATATCTTCCCATTTCGATACTTCGGCGTAACATTGGCTTTCAGACGCAAGCGGACTCCGCGATGAAAGCGCGCTATTCCACGATCGCCCTGGTGGCTGTACCAGTGCCGAGCCCGATAATCGAAGCAGAGCTCCCATTCACCTTCACCGACTTCAGCCCATTTCTGTTTCATTGTTCCAGGAACTCTGTCCGCGCCGGATTCCGCACTTGGGCTGGCGAAATCGGAGGCAACTTCGAGCGCGAGCTCAACAACCGTGCTGATTTGCGTGTAATTTGTGACCGCCACCTCTTCTGTGAGACCAGCGCCGAGTGTTCGGGAAACGCGCAACTCGATGGACTGCTGCGCTGCATCGCGGTCTTTCGGCTCAGTCCGCTTCCAATTTTTCGGCGCCGCAATGTAGTAGCCAAGAGAGCTGTTCTGGCGGACACAAGAAAAGGCGCTGAGCTGCGGCGTCTTTCCATCCAGCGTCCACAAGTACCGCGACAGGAGGCGCGCTTGGTAGATCCAGAGTCCCTGGTCAGAGTTGCCACTCACCCAACCTTTGCGGTCGGTGATGAGCACAGTGCGGCTATGGCTTATGTATTCAGAATCGGAGCGCGACTGAAGTTCAATCAGACTTGAATCCGAGCAGAGCATCCTGCTCTGTTCGATGCTTCGCTTGTCCTATTTGTCGTGCGGACCTTCTCCCCGATCTGCGCTCGGAGTCCAAAAATGTACACGAGAAACTTACGTGCGCATCCGAGAAAGTGGTAGAGGTCTTCATTCAGGCGAACTGACGGATTGAAGAAAGGGAGATGCTGCCCAGCCAGAGCCCCACGCTGCAGGACAAACTTTCAGCTACATGCAGCTACTGCACGCGAAATGCAGACACAAACTGCACACCGTTTTCGTCGCTGACGCGAAACACACTTCCACCAGCAGCCTGGACTGATCCAATATCGGCACTCGCGTTTCCTTGCGCATCGGTTGAGACATTGCCCAGATTCAGACACGAATTCGTCGGGCCACAAATCGCGGTATTAAACGTGTGGTTCGGCGTGGTCTGGTTTAGAACAATGTGTCCGGTAGTGTCATTGACCACAATCGATCCCCAACCTTGTGCATTGCCCGCCGTCAGGTTGATGCCTCCTGTGATCGAAGAGGCCGGCAGGAGCGCCGATTGAAAGTTCTTTCCCGAGGTGCCGGTCGCAGCATAGCCCCACTGGTCGCCGTTGAGGGTTATCTGGAATGCGCCGGAAACCGTTCCCTTTCTGGGAAAGGTAAAGTTTACGGTTCCGTTGCCGTTCGCATCGGTTGCGAGAGATGTGATGTTGAAGCAGTTCGGTGGGTTAAAGGCATACTGACAAAACCGCAGAACCAAATTACCGGTATTGGTACTCGCATGTGAGAATTGCAGGACGCCCGAGCCATCGTTGGCCTTGTTATTAAGTGTGAGTTGTCCCTCTGAATTCGGAAACCTCTCCGCCACTTGAAAAATCTGAGCAAGATAAGTGTCTGGACCACTTGGAGCACTCGGAGTCGTATTACCTCCCGAGCCGGTCCCGGAAGTGCCTCCTCCTGAACCGCCCGAAGAACCTCCGCCAGCATTGCCGCCGGAGGAGCCGGAGCCTCCGGAGCCAGGCGCCGCTGCCGGTCCTGGATTGGCGCTGCTACCCCCGGGAGAGTTGCTGGCGGTGTTGGAAGTTCCGCCGCAAGATGTCACTATCATCATCGCAAGAACAAGAACGCTGAGAAAGACGATGTGGAGCAGTGTGGTTCGCAAGGCGTCCTCCACGGGAACCAGAACCTGGTTG